>CALRZK010000440.1:0-4093 GCA_943372615.1 Bradyrhizobium ivorense
ACCGCAGCGATGCCCTGCGCGGAATCGAATTCAAGGAAGAGGATTTCCCGCAATTGCGCGGCGGAGTGGGCAGCGGTGGCTAGGCCGAAAGGCGCAGTATCAAGGGCTTGGCAGCGGCCTCCGCTTTGTGGAAGCTGCGCGCGCAAACAATAAGGGAATACCGGACACGATGATCTCGCGTGAAGCCTATATCGCACTGGTCGGCAAGGAAGTCGGCGTCTCCGAATGGCATCTGGTCGATCAGGCCCGGATCGATGCCTTTGCCACCGCCACCGAGGATCACCAGTTCATCCACGTCGATCCGGAAAAAGCGCGCGAGACGCCGTTCGGCACCACCATCGCGCATGGCTTTCTCACCATGTCGCTGCTCTCGGTGTTCTCCTATGAGGCGCTGCCGAAACTCGCCGATGTGGCCATGGGCGTGAATTACGGCACCGATAAGATCCGCTTTCTGTCGCCTGTGAAAGCCGGTGCGCGCCTGCGCGGCCGCTTCGTGCTCACCGAAGCGACGCTACGCAAGCCGAATGAACTGTTCACCCGCACATCGGCCACCGTCGAGATCGAAGGCGAGGACAAGCCGGCGCTGGTCGCCGACTGGCTCGGCCTCGTTTACTTCAACTAGGAGCATCCTTCATGACCATTCGCTTTGACGGCCGTGTGGCCATCGTCACCGGTGCCGGCAATGGCCTCGGCCGCGCCCATGCACTCGGCCTCGCCAAACTCGGCGCAAAAGTCGTCGTCAATGATTTCGGCGGCGCGCGCGATGGCACCGGCGGATCGCTGACCGCTGCTGAAACCGTAGTGGAGGAAATCCGCGCCGCCGGCGGCACGGCGATGGCCGATGGCGCCGACGTCTCGAATTTCGAGCAGGTCACCGCGATGGTCGCGAAGGCTACCAAGGACTGGGGCAGCGTCGATGCGCTCTGCGCCAATGCCGGCATTCTGCGCGACAAGTCCTTCGCCAAGATGGAGGTCGCGGATTTTCAGAAGGTGCTCGACGTGCATCTGGTCGGCACCTTCTATTGCTGCAAGGCCGTGTGGGAAGGCATGCGTGCGCGCAATTACGGCCGCATCGTGCTGACGACATCGTCGTCGGGGCTGTATGGCAATTTCGGCCAGGCGAATTACGGCGCGGCGAAGACCGGCATGGTCGGCCTGATGAATGTGCTGGCGGAAGAGGGCCGCAAGACCGACATCCGCGTCAACATCGTCTCGCCGACGGCAGCCACGCGCATGACCGAGGAACTGCTACCGCCCGAGGCGCTGAAGCTGATGAAGCCTGAAGCGATCACGCCCGCGATGGAATACATGTTGAGCGAGAACGGCCCGACCAAGACCATCATGGGCGCCGGTGCGGGCTCCTTTGCGGTGATCCGGCTGCTGGAGAGCGAAGGCAAGAATTTTGCCGAGGATCAGTGGACGGCGGACACCGTCGCCGCACACTTCGCCGAGATTAGCGACATGTCCAATGCCCGCGTGCTCGATGGCGCCTTCCATCAGACGCAGAAATATGTCGAGCAGGCTGCCAAGAGGCTCGGCCTCAAGATGTGATTGTGTAGGGTGGGCAAAGGCGCGCAGCGCCGTGCCCACCTTCACGTGCACGGCCGGGGAAGGTGGGCACGCTTCGCTTTGCCCACCCTACATGTTACGTCACTCCAATGAGCGATAGTCCGACAATCGACGTGGCGGTGATCGGCGCGGGGCCTGCCGGGCTGATGGCCGCCGAAGTGCTGGCCAACGCCGGTGCCCGCGTCACCGTCTTCGACGCCATGCCCTCCGCCGGCCGCAAGTTTCTCATGGCCGGCCGCGGCGGGCTCAATCTCACCCATAGCGAACCGTTGCCGGATTTCCTCAAGCGCTATGGCGCGGCGGAAGCGCGGCTTGCGCCGGTGATCGATGGTTTTGCGCCGGCAGATCTCCGTGCCTGGAGCGATGCGCTCGGCCAGCCGACCTTCATCGGCTCCAGCGGCCGTGTGTTTCCGGAAGCCTTCAAGGCCTCGCCACTGCTGCGCGCGTGGCTGCGGCGGCTCGGCGAGAGCGGTGTGAGTTTTGCGTTCCGCCATCGCTGGACGGGCTGGAGCGCCGATGGTGCGATGAAATTCGAGACACCTGAAGGCGAGCGGCCCGTGTCGCCAAAGGCGACAGTGCTCGCCCTCGGCGGTGCAAGCTGGGCGAAGCTTGGCTCCGACGGTGCATGGGTCGATATCCTCGCAGCCAAGAGTATTGCCATCGCGCCGTTGCGTCCGGCCAATGTCGGCTTCGCTGTGGCGTGGTCGGATATCTTCAAGACCCGCTTCGAGGGCCAGCCGCTCAAGGGCATTGCGCTGTCCGTCGGCGCACAATCGGTGCGCGGCGAGGCGATGGTCACGCGCTCAGGCATTGAAGGCGGCGGCATCTATGCGCTGTCATCGGTGCTGCGCGACGCCGTCATGGCCGACGGCAAGGCCGTGCTTCACATCGCCCTGCGCCCGGATCTCGATGCCGGCGCATTGACGCGCAAGCTTGCGGTGTCGCGTGGCAAGCAGTCGTTCTCGAATGTCCTGCGCAAGGCGCTGCATCTGTCGCCGGTGGCGATCGGATTGTTGCAGGAGGCCGCGATCGCTGAAGGCGTTCAGCTTGCTTCACTTGCACCGGAGAAACTGGCGTCGCTGATCAATGCGGTGCCGGTGACGCTCACGGGTGTTGCACCGATCGCACGGGCGATTTCAAGCGCCGGCGGCATCGTGTTCGACGAGATCGATGATGGTTTCATGCTGAAGCGCATGCCCGGCGTATTCGTCGCCGGCGAGATGCTGGATTGGGAAGCGCCGACGGGCGGTTATCTGCTGCAGGCCTCGTTTGCGACGGGTGTGGCAGCAGGGACGGGCGTATTGATGTATCTCGGATCGTAGGATGGGTAGAGCGCAGGCGCAGTAGCGCCGGAGCGAAACCCATCAATCCGTCGTTGCGGCAGGCTCGGCCGATGGGTTTCGCTGCGCTCTACCCATCCTACAGCCGCGGCGTTTATCTCAACTTCCCGCGTGCCGCGATCGGCAGCGTGCCTAGAATCTCGTCGCCGCGCACCATCACCACCTCGTCGAACATGTTCACCACCACGCAGACATGGTTCGGCACGATGCGCACGACATCGCCGACATTCGGGCGCGTATTGCTGCGGGCGAGGTCGAGGAAGCCGTGCTCCTCGGCGAATTTCGCGATCTTCGCTTCGGGATGTTCGAGGATCAGGCCGTAGCCGTCGAGGCCGCCGGTGTCCGGCGTCAGCGTCTTCGAGCCGGCATCGAGAATGCCGCGTTCGGGGCCGGCGCGGCTGACCACGGTGGAATAGACGTTGAGCGCGCAGTCGTCCCAGGTGGCCGATCCGGCTGCGACCTGCATGCGGTCGTTATAGATATAGGTGCCGAAGCGATGTTCGGTGGCGCCCTTGAGCGATCCGACATTTTTCAAATTCGGCGTGCCGCCGGTGGAGACGATGGTGGGCTCCAGACCTTCGGCGCGCACGCCGGCGAGTGCCTCATCGAAAAAGCGCTGCGCATCGGCCCAACCGTCTTCGGTCGGATACAGCATGAAACCCGCAAAGTTCAGGCCCTTTGCGGCCTTGATCTCGCGCGCGAGGGCAATCGCTTCTGCGGGCGTCTCGACGCCGGCGCGCTTGCGGCCGGTGTCGCATTCGATCACCACATTCGCATCGCGGCCGGAAATCGCAGCGGCCTTCGGCAGGTCGGCGATGACGACGGAATTGTCCGCGGCCACCGTGATGGTGGCCTTCGCCTGCAGCGCGCCGAGGCGCGCCATCTTCTCGTCGCCGAGAAGGTTGTAGCTGATCAGGATGTCGTCGATCCCCGCATCGGCCATGATCTCGGCCTCGCCGAGCTTCTGGCAGGTGATGCCCTTTGCGCCGGCCTCGATCTGCAGCTTTGCCAGCACCGGGCTCTTATGCGTCTTGATATGCGGGCGATTGGCGATGCCGGCGTCATCGCAGACCTTCTGGATGCGCGCGATATTGCGCTCCACGCGGTCCATGTCGATGACAAGGGCGGGGGTGCCGTAGTCGCGGGCGATTTTGGCGGCGAGGGTGGTGGTCATGATTGGGGCT
>CALRZK010000441.1:0-4090 GCA_943372615.1 Bradyrhizobium ivorense
AACAGATGATCGCGCGCGCGACCGACGGCACGCGATCGGTCGACGCCATTCTCGTCTATTCGTTTTCGCGCGCGTTCAGAAACCAGTTCGAGCAGGAGCTCACCGTCCGCGCTCTGCGCAAGCACAAAGTTGAACTGATTTCATTCGCCGAGCCATTGACCAATGATGCGAGCGGAGATCTGTTCAGGAAGTTCATCGGTATCGTCAACGAATTCCAGTCCGCGGAAACGTCACGCGCGACAACGCGCACCATGAAAGAGAACGCGCGCCGTGGATTCTCCAACGGTGGCATCATTCCATTCGGATACAAGTCCGTCGATGCCGAGATCATCGGAAACAAGCAGAAGAAAAAGCTCGCGATCGAACCGGTCGAGGCCGAGATCGTCGTTCGCGCCTTCGATCTCGCCCGGAACGGCGATGGAAACTCCGGCCCGCTCGGCACGAAAAAGATCGCGATCTGGTTGAACGAGCGCGGCTTCCGTTCGAGGAACGGCTCGTTGTTCGGCACCGGAACCATCCACGAGATTCTCACGCGCGACGCCTATACAGGGGTTCGCCGTTTCAATGAGTTCAACCGCAAGGGCGATGGCGAACGCAAGGACGTCGCCGAAATCGTCGAATATGATGTGCCGACGATCATCGATCGTGCCTTGTTCGACGAAGTCCAGGCCCTTCTGGTTGCGCGGCAGCCGCGAGCCAAAGGGCCGCGTCTGACCTCGGCGCCCTCCTTGCTCGGTGGCCTGGTGCGCTGCGACTGTGAAGTATCTTGCGCGTTGACGACCGCGACAGGCACCTCCAGGACCGGAAAGATCTACGCCTACTACAAGTGCATCCAGGCCACCAAGCAGGGGCGCCACAAGCAAGGCGACGGGACGAGCTGCGTCAACCGAAAGGTCCCCCGTCCGGTCATCGAGAAGCTGGTTGTCGAGGCTTTGACCGATCAGTTGCTACAGCCGGACCGGGTGACTTCGATCCTGCTCGCCTTGAAAGCCCGCCGCGACGAACGGCAGGCTTCCGCCGATCGCCGGATCGTCGATCTCGCCCGCCAGGCTTCCGAGGCCGAAGAGCGGTTGGGGCGCCTCTACGCGGCGATCGAGGCGGGTACCGTTGACGGCACTGACCCGACCCTCAAAGAGCGCGTTGCGGCTCTGAAAGCCTCCCGCGACAGAGCGGTTGAAGCGCTGGATTATGCGAAGAAGTCGAGCGGAGCGCCCATCGAGATTGACCCCGTCGCTGTCGATCGGTTCACCCGCCTAATGCGCGAACAGCTCACCTCCGGCGATGTCGCCGCGCGGAAAGCCTATCTTTCGAGCATGGTGGACGCGATCATCGTGTCCGAAGACAAGATCCGGATCGTCGGCTCAAACGACAACATCCGGTCCACCTTTGGACCGGACGGGCAACCGACGCCTCGGGTTCGTAAATCTGTTCAGGAATGGTGCCCAGGGGCGGGATCGAACCACCGACACTGCGATTTTCAGTCGCATGCTCTACCAACTGAGCTACCTGGGCGCCGACCCGGCAAGGCCGGGTGAGCGGCCGGTTTATAGTCAGGCAAACCGGCGCTGTCCACCCGCATGACAGCGATTTTACAGAGAGAATTTTGCCGACAAAACAAGGCGGAAGGCCGGGCGCTCGCCGATAAGCCTATTCGCCGTCGTCGTCCTCGGCCGGACGGCCCGGAATCGCGTAATTGCCGGACAGCCAGCGATTGAGATCGACGTCGCGGCAGCGCTCCGAGCAGAACGGCTTTGAGGCCTCGATCGAGGGCTCGCCACAGATCGGACAAGGCTTGGCCGGGCGCGCGGTGGCTTGGGACTTAGCTTGCATTCAACCAGCCGAAACGGATCGGGAAACCCTCACCGCCGAGCAGAGCGGTGGTTTCATACAGGGGCAGGCCGACCACGCTCGAATACGAGCCGACCAGTTTCACCACGAACGACCCGGCAATGCCCTGGATCGCATAGCCACCGGCTTTACCGCGCCATTCGCCGGAGCCGATATAGGTGGAGATATCGTCCTCGCTGAGCCGCTTGAAGCGGACGCGGGTCTCGACCAGGCGCTGGCGGAAGCCTTCTTTCGGCGTCACCAGGCAGATCGAGGTGTAGACGCGATGATTGCGGCCGGACAGCAGCCGCAGGCATTGCGAGGCCTCGTCCACCAGTTCCGCCTTGGGCAGGATGCGGCGGCCGACGGCGACCACCGTATCGGCGGAGAGGATGAAAGCGCCCCGCAATTCATCGTCGAGTTGGACGGATTTCAGCGCCGCTTCCGCCTTGGCGCGGGCCAGGCGATTGGCGCAGGCCCGCGGCAGTTCACCCCGCTTCGGGGTCTCGTCCACATCGGCCGGGCGCAGTGCATCGGGCTCGATGCCGGCCTGATTGAGCAGGCTGACACGGCGGGGCGAACCGGAAGCGAGAACGAATTTGGGACGGCCGAGCATGCGGGGATGATGATCCTGAAATTGCGGCCGGAACGTATCGGAAGGGGTGCGCGGCGGCAACCGGGCGTTCTTCTCCCTCCCCCAAGCGTGGCGCAGCCACGTGCTGTGGGGAGGGTGGCACGAGCAAAGCGAGTGACGGGTGGGGTGCTTCCCCAAATTCCGTCCTTCCGTGGGGAGAGTCCCCACCCCCGCCTATCGGCGGACCTCCCCATTCGCTTCGCTCCGGGGAGGGAGACCATTGGCGCCGGCGCGTTATCCGAATCGAGTCAACGATCTCAAGGCTTCGGCCGCGCAAACCGCTTCCTGATCCGCATCGACAGGCCGTCCATCACCTCGCGATAGGCGGCGAGTTTCTGCTCGCGATTGCCCTGCGTATCTGTCGGATCCACCGTCGGCCAATATTCCACATCCGCCGCCATCGTCCGCGTCAGTTCCAACGCCTTGTGATGCGCCTCGGGCGACAGCGTGATGATGAGATCGAAATTCATCCCCTCCCAGTCCTCAAGCTCCTCGAAGGTCATGGGACGATGTTTCGACAGATCCTGCCCCATCTCCGCCATGACAGCCACGACGAAGGGATCGAGCTCGCCTTTCTTCACGCCCGCCGAGCGGACATAGAGTTTTTGCGGAAACATCTGCTGCAGCAGGCTCGCGGCCATTGGCGAGCGGACGCTGTTCTGCCCACAGGCGAACAACACAGCTTGTGGCGTTCGCACAACGGGCGGCGCCGACAAGTTTTAACCCTTCCAGTGCAGGACGGAGATCAGCGTAAACAGCCGCCGCGAGGTCTCGAAGTCGACGCGGACCTTGCCCGCGAGCCGTTCCTGCAGCGTGCGCGAGCCTTCGTCATGGATGCCGCGGCGGCCCATGTCGATGGCTTCGATCTTGTCCGGCGTGGCGGTGCGGATGGCCTGGTAATAGCTGTCGCAAATCATGAAATAGTCCTTCACGATCCGGCGGAACGGCGTCAGCGACAACAGATGCGCGACGACGGGCGTGCCGTCTTCCTTGCGGATGTCGAACATCAGCCGGCTGCCGGTGATGCCGATATGCAGCGTATAGGGACCGGCCACCGCGCCTTCCGGCGCAAACAGGTTCTCCTCGATCAGGTCATAGATCGCGATCGCGCGCTCATGCTCGATATCCGGCCCGGAACGGCCGATCGACTCCTCATCGAGCGTCACCGCCACGATGCGATTATTGGTGTCGTTCCCGGCTGCGGAGGAATCATTCATTGCAGATTGAGACGTAACCCAACGGACCGTGCGTGGGCATCCAGACCTTCGGCCTTGCCCAGCGTCATCGCAGCCGGTCCCAGCGCTCGCAGCTGATCCGGCCCGCACTTCAGGATCGACGTTCGCTTCATGAAGTCAAGCACGCCGAGGCCCGACGAGAACCGGGCAGACCGCGCCGTGGGCAAGACATGGTTGGAGCCGCCGACATAATCGCCGATCGCCTCCGGCGTGTGCCCCCCGAGGAAAATAGCTCCGGCATTGCGGATTTTCGCTGCAAAGGCGTCCGGGTCGGCCGTCATGACCTCCAGATGTTCCGCGGCAATGGCATTGGCCAGCGGCACCGCAGCATCAAGCCCTTCCACCAGAATGATGGCACCAAACTCCTCCCAGGATGCACGGGCGATATCCGCGC
>CALRZK010000442.1:0-4072 GCA_943372615.1 Bradyrhizobium ivorense
CTTGAGGTCTTCGACGTCAAGCAGGGACATGAGCGTCCTCCGTCTTGCCGATATAAGCCTCGATGACTTTCTCGTTCTTCACGATCTCTTCCGGCGGTCCGACGGCGATGATCTCGCCAAAATTCATGGCGATCACGCGTGACACCAGCGCCATGAATTCGCGAAGCTTGTGTTCGATCAGCAGGATGGTGAGATTCTCCTCGCGATGCAGCCGGCGGATCAGTTGCGCGAGTTGTTCGATCTCGCTGCTGCCGAGGCCGGCGAAAGGCTCGTCGAGCAAGAGCAAGTCCGGCCGCGTGGCCAAGGCGCGGGCAATTTCGAGGCGGCGGAGGTCGCCATAAGGCAGCGTCTCCACCGGCTCCTTTTCGCGCCCACCCAGGCCCACTTGAGCCAGCAGGTGCCGCGATCGCTCTTCCTTGTCTTTGTCTTGGCTGGCGCGCGGCGACATGCACGCGACCAACACGTTCTCCAGCAGGTTCATACCGATGAAAGGCCGGGTGAGCTGGAAGGTGCGGGCCATGCCGCGATTGACGACCTTATAGGGCGCGAGCTCCCGCACCAGCTCACCATTGAAGTGAATGGTGCCGGATGTGGGCTGCATGAAGCCGGTGAGGATGTTGAACAGCGTCGTCTTGCCGGCGCCGTTGGGTCCGAGAATGCCGGTGAAATCACCTTTCTTCAGGGTGAAGCTGGCATTCTTCACGGCGGTCAAGCCGCCGAAGCGTTTGGTCACGCCGCTCACTTTTAGCAAGTCTTGGACTTCGGGAAGATCGGTCATCGCAGGCGCTCCGTCATCCGGCGCCAGAGCGGCGCGATCAATCCGTTCGGCAGGAAGAACAGGATCAGCATCAGCGTCAGCGTGTAGATCCAGAGGCGATATTCGCCGAAGCCGCGTAGCATCTCGGTCAGCAGCGTCAGCAAGATCGCGGCCACGGCAGCGCCATAGATCGAGCCGATGCCGCCGACATAGACCATGATGATCACGGTGATGGAGACGACCACTGAGAACAATGGTGGCGAGACCTGCAGCTGGTAATGCGCATAGAGCGCGCCACCGAGCCCGGCAAAGGCGGCTGAAATCATCAGCGACATGATCTTGTAGAAGGTGACGTTGATGCCGGCCGCCTGACATGTCGCTTCGTCGCCGCGGATGGCACGGAGCAGAAGCCCCCAATGCGATTGGGCTAGCAGTGTCAGCACAATCACGGTGACGACGAGGATGCCGAGTGCGAACCAGTAGTAATAGAGCGGCGTCTTTATCATTGGTTCAAGACCATAGATGCCTTCTTCGCCGCCCGTATACTCCCAGAAGATCAGGCAGAGACGCTGCAGGATCGCCGATGTGGAGAGCATCGCCAGCGCGAAATAGGGACCGCGCAGGCGCAGTGTCGGAAATCCGACCAGGATCGCGAAGACGACCGCAACGATCACGCCAAGCGGCAGGCTGTACCAGGGATTGGCGGCCCAGATCGATGACAAGAAGCCGGCAGTATAGGCGCCTGTACCGATGAACAGCGAGTGACCGAAGTTCTCACGTCCGGTGAGGCCGGACATGAAATCCCAGCTTGAGGCCCAGATGCCGTAGATCACGCAGACCGTGAGCACGCCGGTGAGATAATTGCTGCCGGTGACGGCCGGAACAGCGGCGAGGATGGCGACGACGATGAGGCCGCCGATGATGTCGATGGGGGCAATGCGTTTCATGTCAGAAGGCCGCCCGTCGTCCGAGGATGCCAGCCGGCCGGATCATCAGCGTGACCACGACAGCAACCAGCGACACCAGCTCCGTCCACGAGGTCGAGATGAGATAGGCGACGATGGTCTCGGAATAGCCGAGGATCAGCGAGGCGATGATGCTGCCCGGGATCGAGCCGAGACCGCCGACGATCACGATGGCAAAGGCCTTCACCATTGGCAGGAGGCCCATGGTCGGCTGCACGGTGAGGAAGGGCGACACCAGGATGCCGGCCAGCGCTGCGGTGCCGGCGGAGATCGCCATCACGATGGAGAAGATGCGGTTGGTGGGGATGCCCATATACTGTGCGGCTTCGGGATCCTGCGACACCGCGAGGATCGCGGCGCCGAGCCGGGTGCGCTGGATGAACAGCCAGAGCAGCAGCAGCACCAGGACGCCCATCACCAGCGCAAGCAAGCGTTGTCCGCCGATATCGACGCCGCCAATGGTCAGCTTGTCGGCAACGAAAGAGGGGACATTGCGATATTCGGAGCCGAAGGTGATGAACAGGGCCTGCTCGACCGCGAGTGAGACGGCCAGTGTGATCATCAGCACGGCGAGCTGGGACGAGCGCAGCGGCCGCACCAGGAAGCGCTCCATCATCACGCCAAATCCGGCAACCAGCAGCACCGCGAGCGGCGCGGCGATCAGCAGTGGGAAGCCAAGCAGCGAGGTGAAGACATAGGCCGAATAGGCGCCGAGCGCATAGAACGAGCCGTGGGCGAGATTGAGGATGCGGGCGACGCCGAAGATCAACGTGAAGCCGACAGCCAACATGGCATAGATGGCGCTCGAGACGGCGCCGTAGATCAAGATCTGGAGCATGAGAACCCGCTGTTGAGGACCGGACGGCGAAGCTTTCGTCGCTTGTCATCACCCGCGAAAGCGGGTGATCCAGTAAACGGGGCGGTCGCAATTCAAGCTGAAGGCGTCGGCGTTTACTGGATCCCCGCTTTCGCGGGGATGACAGCGAGATGTGTGGCGACTTGTCCTCAGTTCATCCACGGCGGCGGGATCATTGGACCCTTTGCGGAGTCCTTCGGCCAGACCACGACACGGGCACCGTCTTTCTGCCATTGCGCGAACAGCAGGTTCTGCAGGCCCGGTCCCTGCTTGACGTCATGCACTTCGTCGAACTGGATCTTGCCGGCGATGCCAACATAGTCGGTCTTTTCCAGCTCCTTGATCACAGCAGCCGGTTCGACCGAATTGGCGCGCTTCACAGCTTCCGCATAGACGTGAACCGCATCATAGGTGCCAACGCCGGTGTAAACAGGCGCGGTGCCAAAACGCTTCACGAATTCATCCCAGAACGGAATGGTCTTGGGCGTGAGTTCGGCGCGGGTGGCGAACAGGCCGACGGTTTCGGCGAGGGCCTTGCCGCTGACGCGGGTGAAGAAGTCGGCGTCCTGGCTCTTGACGTCGATGCCACCGATCGGGATCGGCACCTGGGCGTCATGCCACTGCTTGACGAAAATGTCCGACGAGGCATGTGACAGGATCACGATCAGATATTGCGCGCCGGAATTCTTCACCTTGGCGAACAGCGGCGAGAAGTCCGAGGTCGAAGTGTCGAAGAATTCCGACATCGGCACTTCGGTGCCGCCATCCACGGCGCCCTTCTTCAGGATCGGTACGAGATCCTGCACCCATTTGGCGTTCTCACCGACGATGGCCACCTTCTTCAGGCCCATCTCGCCCTTGAGCTTGCCGTTGATGAAGTCTACCAGCGCGCGGGCCTGATGGCCGGCATGGATCGGCGACACGCGAAAAATGTATTTGTAGTTGTCGTAATCCGTCTTCACCTTGGCGGTGATGGCCGGGGAGGCGGCGCCGACGCCGAGATAAATCGTCTTGGCATTGGCGATATGCGGCAGCTGCGCCAGAGTCACGCCCGATGTATAGCCGCCGATCAGCACGTCCACCTTCTCATCGGCGGTCAGCTTCTTGATGGCAGCGATGCCCTGTTCGGGATTTTCGGTTTCGTCGGCGACGACGATTTCAAGCTTGCGGCCGAGTAGTCCACCCTTGGCGTTGATTTCCTCGATCGCCATCTTTGCAGCATTCTGGGTGTCGCGGCCAACTTGCAGCTGGATCGATGTGGGAAGGCCGATCTTGATCGGCTGCTGCGCCGAGACGGGCGCAGTGGAAGCAAGGGCGCCAGCAACAATCATACTGGCAGCCGCAAGCGGCCTCAGAAATGAGCTCATGGTATCTCTCCCTAGACTTGCATCTGGGTCATTGCCCGATGCTTTTTATGTGGGAGCAGACTGCCAATTGCTTTGTACGCAAGTCAAGGATGATTGCGCGAACTACACATTGCCGAGCATTAAATCG
>CALRZK010000443.1:0-4066 GCA_943372615.1 Bradyrhizobium ivorense
CGCATCAGCGCCGATCTGCGCAAGGTGCTGGCCGATCCCGACGTTCAGCGCCGCTTTGCCGAAGTCAGCGGCCGCGTGATCGCGTCATCGCGCCAGGAATTGGCTGATCGTCTGGCGAAGGAAAACGCCGAGTGGAAGCAGATCGTGGAAGCCGCCGGCATTCGCGGCAGCCAGTGACGAAATCGCTTCCCGCATAGTCCCGACCGAGACAACAGGATCATAAGAGCAATGACAGCAAACGTGCAGGCGCGGATCGACGGCGTTGAAACCATCCTGGTCGATGTCCCGACCATCCGCCCGCACAAGCTGTCGATGCATACGATGAACAGCCAGACGCTGGTCCTGGTCATGATCCGTTGCTCGGATGGAACAGTCGGGATCGGCGAGGGCACCACCATTGGCGGTCTCAGCTATGGCGAGGAAAGCCCCGAAGGCATCAAGCTCACCGTCGATACTTATATCGCGCCAGCCATCATTGGTGCCGATGCCTCGCGCGTCGCATCCGTGATGGCCGACGTGAAGAAGCGGGTCAAAGGCAACCGCTTCGCCAAATGCGCCGTCGAGACGGCACTGCTGGACGCGCTCGGCAAGCGCCTCGGGCTTCCGGTTTCCGAACTGCTCGGCGGCCGGCAGCATGCGACGCTACCGGTGGCCTGGACGCTGGCCAGCGGCGACACCACGCGCGATATCGCCGAAGCCAAGCAAATGCTGGAGGCGCGTCGGCACAACATCTTCAAGCTCAAGATCGGCCTGCGGCCGGTGAATGACGATGTGGCGCATGTAGCCGCCATCAAGCGCGCGCTGGGCGATCGCGCCAGCGTGCGCGTGGACGTTAACCAGGCCTGGAGCGAGACCGATGCGCGTCGCGGAATCCCGGCATTGGAAGCCGCCGGCGTCGATCTGATCGAGCAACCGCTGTCCCGCGACGATCGCGGCGCCCAGGCGCGGCTCAGTGGCCGTTTCGGCGTGGCCATCATGGCCGACGAAGCCTTGCACGGCATCAAAGACGCTTTCGATATCGCCTCGCGTGGTGCGGCTGACGTGTTCGCTCTCAAGATCAACCAGGCTGGTGGATTGTTTGATGCCGCCAAGATGGCGGCCGTGGGTGAGGCGGCGGGCATCGGCATGTATGGCGGCACCATGCTGGAAGGCGGCGTCGGCACGGCGGCATCAGCTCAGGTGTTCTCGACGCTGCCAAGGCTCGCTTGGGGTACTGAATTGTTCGGTCCGTTGCTGCTGACCGAGGAAATCCTGGCGACGCCGCTGCAATATCGCGACTTCGGCCTCGAAATCCCGACTGGTCCGGGCATTGGCGTCGAACTCGATATGGACCGCGTTTCCTTCTTTAAACGCGACGGTTTCACGCCGAAGGCGCACTAATCGAAGAGCCCTTCATCCCAATACGGCTTGGGACCGAAGCGCGCGACAAGCCAATCGACGAAGACGCGAACCTTGGGCGCAAGCTCGCGTGAACTGGGATAGATCGCCCAGAGGGTCTGGGTCGACACCAGACGGTGATCGGCAAGGATCGGGACAAGCTTCCCGGCTCGAAGCTCGTCGGCGGCGCACCAGGTCGCCATGAGGGCGATACCCATCCCCGCGCTGGCCGCATCCCGGACGGCTTCACCGTCGTTGATGCGCAGAGTCGGCGTCACGCGCTTTGCGATGGGTTCGCCGCGCGGGCCCGTAAACGTCCAAACGTCGAGAGTGCCGACGACCAGACAGACATGGGCGTCAAGGTCGTCCGGATGTTCAGGGCGACCATGGCTCGCGATGTAGTCCGGGGACGCCACGACAACACGCCGATCAGGGGCCAGGCGCCGCGCCACGAATGAGGAATCGCTGAGCTCGGTATATCGAACCGCGACATCGAATGCCCCTTCGACAAGATCGACAACGCTGTCGGAGATGCGCATGTCGAGCTTGAGGTCCGGATATCGTGCCGTGAATTCCGGCAAGCCCGGCACGATATGCATGCGGGCGAATGAGGAGGGGGCTGCGATCCGAAGTGTCCCGCGTGGTGAGGCCTGCTCGCGCCCCAGGGCAGCGCGCGCTGCAGCTGCCGCGTCCAGTACGTTTTCTGCATGCGGCAGGAATGCCCGGCCATCTTCCGTCAGCGTCGCGCGCCGTGTCGTACGGTGCAACAGGCGTGCGCCAAGGCGCTTCTCGAAAGCTGACAGTCTCGCGCTCGCCGTGGCTGGCGTGATGTTCAGATCGCGTGCGGCGGCGCTGATGCTGCTCAAACGGGCGATGCGCACAAATAGGCTGAGGTCGTCGAGATCCATCTTTGTCCGCTGAGGCCTCGGTTCGAGACCCACACGGGGCGGAGAGACCCCGGCAGGTCACTTTCAAAAATATATTGAAGAAGATTCGGTTTTTGACCGGCTACTGCTTCCAATCTTTGCAAGCCAGATGAACTCCAGCAACAAGGAGTTTTCAGATGAGCGGCAAAATGAAAGCGGCAGTTCTCGGCCGGTTCGGCGACAGCGGTGCATTTGACCTGCGGGAAGTTCCGGTCCCAGCGGTCGGTCCTCGCGAGGTCCGCGTGCGGGTCCATGCAACGGCCATCAACCCGCTCGACTACCAGATCCGCCGCGGCGACTACGCGGACTATGTCCCGCTTCCCGCGATTATCGGGCACGACATCTCGGGCGTCGTCGAGGAAGTCGGGTCTCATGTCACGGAGTTCGCCGTCGGCGACGAGGTCTATTACACGCCGAAGATCTTCGGCGGTGCGGGCTCCTATGCCGAGCAGCACATCGCCGATGTATCCCTGGGGGGGCGCAAGCCGAAGAATCTCAGCCATCTGGAAGCCGCGAGTTTGACGCTGGTGGGCGGAACAGTCTGGGAGGCTTTTGTGACCCGGGCTCAGCTTGCGGTCGGCGAGACCGTCTTGATCCATGGCGGCGCAGGCGGCGTCGGCAGCATCGCGATCCAGATGGCGAAGGCGATCGGTGCGCGGGTGATCACAACTGCCAGCCCTCGTAATGATGACTTCGTACGTCAGCTGGGAGCGGATGACGTGATCCACTATGGCTCGGAAGATTACGTGGATGCGGTCGCGAAGCTGACCCAGGGAAGAGGTGTGAATGTCGTGTTCGATACGATCGGCGGTGACGCGCTGACAAGAAGCCCCCTGGTCCTTGCCGACTTTGGACGTGTCGTCAGCATCGTCGACATCAAGCAGCCGCAAAACCTCATCGAGGCCTGGGGCAAGAATGCTGCCTACCATTTCGTCTTCACGCGCCAGAACAGAGGCAAGCTGGATGCTCTCACCAATCTTGTCGAACGTGGCCTCGTGAAGCCGGTTATCGGCGCGGTGCTGCCGCTGGCGCGCATCGGCGAGGCGCATGACTTGCTGGAGAACGGAAGCGCGCGTGGACTGCGCGGCAAGGTCGCGATCGACGTCGCCGGTGAAACAGTTTCGCTTCCTTCTCCACGCTGACATCTGTCGCATCGCCCGACCACCTGAACCGTGGCGGGCGATGACCCCGCTTGGGAGAACCCATGATTACGGAACTCGCCATTCTACGTATTAGCCCTGATGCGAATGCGGGATTTGAAGCCGCGTTCGCAAGTGTCGAGCCGCTTCTCGCTGACGCCGAAGGTCATGTCTGGCATCGGCTTGTTGCCGCTGCGGACCGCGATGATGAGTACCTTCTGGAGGTCGATTGGCGCGATCTCGCGGCTCATACCGAAGCTTTCGAGCCGAGCAGCGCGCATACTCAGTTCATGGCGGCGCTGGAGCCGTTTCTGGTGGATGAGCCGGCTGTGTATCACGTGCCTACCGCGACGCGACGAACGGCGATTGAAGGTGAGGGCGTATCTCGCTGATCGGCTTGCGCTTTTAGCCCTTTCATCATCCGTGCTCGTCATTTGACGCTTGACATCGCACCAAACGAGCATATCTCTGAGAGGTATTCTCGGAGGCTATCGTGGCTCAGCTTGCATCATTCGAAGCACAGACCGCAGCAACGCCTGTCGATGTGCAGACGTTCACGAAAGCGCCGGATCGCGAGCGTCTGTCTCCGATCGCCATCAAGGCATTCCGGAAAATCGTCGAGCA
>CALRZK010000444.1:0-4064 GCA_943372615.1 Bradyrhizobium ivorense
AAACCGGCATTGGATCCAGCTCGACGCATCGTCGCCATCACACTGGTCATCGACGAGAATCCCGCGCCAATGGCTGCCAAATTCACGCTGGGTGCCGACGCCAATGTCTCGGAGATCGCGACCCGCGTCCGCGTCAATAATTACACCAACGTCCATGCGGTCGCCGAATCGAGCGATGGCAAGCTCTATATGGTGAAGACCTATGTGAAGGCCTCAGGCGGCTGCTCGGCGCCTGCCGCGAAGAATGCGGAAGAAGCCAAGGGCCGGCTCGGGCAGATCCGGTATCGGCAATTCACCAAATCAGACGGTGACGCGAATAGCGGTGCCCGCGATGCGCAGGTGATGATCGGCCACCCCAACAATTCCGGCCTGCAGATGGATCAGGTGACGCAGCTCTATGTCCCGGCTTTCTATGTGGACCGGCTACAGCTCTGGCAGGACGATAGCGCCATCCTTTCGATGGAAGGTGGCATATCGATCTCCGAGGACCCGAATATTCGCTTCACCTATGTCGCCAATGGCGCCAGGACGTTTCGCGTCGAGGCGAAGGATACCGACGGCCATGTCTTCAAGAAGGAATGGAAGACCGATGGCAGCACCATGTGACGCCCGCTAGAAGCACCGCACTTCGGCTTCCGCCTGGGCGCGTCGCACTTCGTTGATGGCGCTGGTCGCTTGCTCGGAGGTCCGGAACTGGGCACTGAGATTGCCACGCACCTGCGCCATACTGAGCGCGGTTTCTGCCGTGACATAGCGTTCATAGGGCACCAGAGATGCCACCACATCGACCGAACAGGAACATTGCTCGATGGATTGGCGTGTCTCGCCATTGGCCTTCATGCAGCCGAACACATATTCGGCCCGCGTCGAGGTGGGATAGTCATTGAGCTCCGCAGCATGCACGGCGCTTGCCCCAGCGAGTGCAAGTGCGAAGGCGGACAGACACATGGTGATATGGTTCAGTCTCACGAGCCCCTCTTGAAGCTGACGGAGATTACGTCTCAACTATACTAACCATTTTCGCCAACTCAAATGCGAATGGATCGGGAGGGGTTATGTCTCGCATTTCGACCATGACAGCCATACTGTTCGTCGCGGGGGCCGGCATGGCGCACGCGCAGGGCAAAGCCGGAAAAGGCATCCGGCTCTGGAACCTGACGACCGCCACCATCTCCAGTTTCCAGCTATCGCCGGCAGGCCAGAACAAATGGACGGCCAATCTGACGCTCGCCGACAAGGACAAGGAAGTCGATCACGACGAGCGGCTGCGGATCTCCGGTATCGAGCCGGGGCGTTACGACGCCAAAGTGGGCTATCCGGACGGCCGGCAGTGCATGGTGCGCGATATCGACATCAAGGCAGACGCCGTGTTCGACATCGCCGACAAGGATCTGCGCGACTGCAATAAATAGCGATACGCAGGCGCAGTCGCCTCAGGCCATGTCGTTGTTGTGCGGATACTCACACCGCCACTTCACGGCATTCCACTTCGGATGCTCGCCGACCCATTGCGCAATATAGGGCTGGGCGGCCATGGCGCATTGTTTCAGCGAGAAATCCGCCGCGAAAACCAGGTTTCGCTCTTCACAGGTGTTCGGCGATGACACCGCACAGACCGTCAAAATCAGATTGATCGTATTCATTGGAATGATCCCGGGTCGTTCGAAGCCTATCACTTCGACTACGCAACCGGCAGCCCGAAGTTTCGCCACGTCGCCTTCAGAAGTTCACGCCGTAGACCAGCCGGGCCTGATGACGTTCAAAATTGACCAGATCCAGCGCCGATCCGCCCCCTTCCGAGCGCCCCCAGACCTGCGCGCTCCAGCTCGCCGTCAGGCGTGTACGCTCGGTTAGCTGAAAGTAAGCTGTCGGACCGACAAACAGGGCCTGCCCCGCCAGTTCATTGAGGCCGACGCCCTCATAGCGGCGCATGTAGCGCGCCTCCCCGCCGATCAGAACGCCGGTCCGCGCCTGAATCATGACGCCAAGCGAGGCGCCGATCGCGGCTTCGCGATCCAGTCGTCCCGTGTCGCTGAAACGCATCCATTCCGGCTGATAGAGCAAATTGACCGCGCCGATGACGCCCGGGGCAATCTCCCGATCCAGAGCCAGCCGTAGCCCGGCACCCAGGCCATTCGCACGCTGCGCACGCCCCTCGTCGAGACGGCTGACGTCGCCGCCAAAAGCCAGCGTCATCCCGACAGGCGCGGTCTCCCGATCAAGAAATCGGTAGCGGATATCGATGGATGCGCCCTGCCAGGCGAAACCGCGCCGGTCTGAAACACCAGGAATACCGGCCAGATCATAGGCGGACATGCTGCTCCCAACCTCGATACGGATATCGCGGGCCGGCACCAGTTCGAGCTCGAACTCCTGCTCGCCCATGCGATAGCGCCCGCCGGCCTTGCCAAAACGCCCCGTGGTTTCGCTCTGGAATTCCCGCTCGCCGACATGACCGATGTCACTGCCGATCATGAATGCGAAAATATGTTCTGTGTCGATATCACCGGCGATGGCACGAGCGGGTGCGAGCATCGCCACTGCAACAAGCGCGTTCCGCATCATCACGACACTGCAAGGCACTCGCATTCCGTCCCTTATCGCATCCATCGACGACACATCTCGTGTGGTCACTTTCGCTTGTCGCCAATGAGATTGGCAGCAGAACTGCTTGAACAGGCGATCGAGATCGGCTGCTATGACATCGCAACTTGGTGCGACAACATCAACTTCAGGGAAGGACAGGTCAATGGCGCGTCTTCTGGTGCTCTACAAGACTCCGAAGAATCCCGAAGCTTTCGATCAATATTATCGTTCAGTGCATATCCCGCTCGCCAAGAAGATTCCCGGCCTCCGGCGCTACGACATCAGCACCGGTGGCGTCGGAACGCCGGCTGGCGATAGCGATATCCATCTGGCTGCTGCGCTGGATTTTGAGTCAGTCGCCGCACTGAAGCTTGGTCTCGCCTCGCCCGAAGGGCAGGCAGCCGCCGGAGATCTCGGCAATTTCGCCGATGGTGGCGCGGATCTGCTGATTTTCGAGACCGAGGCCGTCTGAGCCGAATACAATCGCCCTACCCGGCCCGCCGGCCGAAGCCTGCGAGCCGGGAGAGATCGATCTAAATGATCGGTCTGTTACTTACGGGCTGCGCAGGCATACATGTTGATTTCCATGCCGACCTGCACTTCCACGATCTTCGGAGTTTTCCAACTCATCTTGGTCTCCTCGGAATATGCGCGAACATCTCGCGCGCGTTCACGATAATCACGCGCGCGAGCCATTTCAATGCGACCTCTTGTGGTTGCCGCGCAAAATCCTCACCTCGGCTGTGAAGCAACTAGAGTTGCCGCGACACCAAAGAGGGCACGCTGCCATGCTGCGCCCGGTGGATCGCAGAAGGAACGATGCCAAAATACTTCCGGAACACACGGCTGAAATGCGACGAGCTGGAGAATCCCCACGAGAACGCAACATCCGTGATGGTCTTGCCGCCTTGGTTCTCGAGCTCCTGCCGGCAATGCTGCAGTCGCGTCTGCCAGATATAGTCACTCACGGTGATTCCGCGGTCGCTGAACAGCATATGCAGATAGCGTTTGGTGCACTGCAGTGCCGTGGAGATCTGGTCGATGCTCAGCTCGGGATCGCGCAGATGCTCGCGTATGAAAGCTTGCGCGCGGATATACATGGCTTCGGGACCGACACGATCCAGTGTCGTATCCACGTCGCGCAGCGGCAGCAGCAGCAGATCGATCAGTGAATCGGCGACGCTGCTGGCATTTTGCGGCGACAGCCGCCCGGCCTCATTAAAAGTTGCCTGCAGGAAATCATGGGCAATACGGCCCGTTCCCCCCCGCGACGAAACCTTGCATGCCGCAACATTCCCGCTGCTCAAGCCACGCTCATGCAGCAATTCCTTCGGCACGATGACCACATCATGGCGGGTGAATGCCGGGCTCACGATCGTATGAGGCCACGAGACGTCATAGACCAGACAATCGCCTGGACCGATTTCGAAGCGACGTCCCTCCTGCTCGAAATGCGAGATGCCGTGAGTCTGGAACAG
>CALRZK010000445.1:0-4058 GCA_943372615.1 Bradyrhizobium ivorense
ATGACCTTTCAGAAGGGACTCGGCGGCGTTCACTCGATGTCCCATGCGCTCGGCGGACATAAGACGAAGAAGCTGCACCACGGTTGCCTGAACGCCGTCATTCTTCCGCATCTTCTTCGTTTCAATGCATCCGCCTGCGAGCGGAAGTACGAAGCGTTGCGCGCAGCAATGGGGCTCTCTGCCGGAGCGGATCTGTCGCAGGCCATCGTGGACCTCAACGCCGATCTCGGCCTGCCTGCGTCGCTCACCGAAATGGGGCTTACACCGGATGATTGCGAACCATTGGTCAAATGGGCTTTCGAGGATCATTCCACCGCGACGAATGGGCGTCCGCTTGCCGAAGACGACCTGCGCCAGTTGTTCACGAGCAGTCTGAAGCCATACGCCGATTAAAAGCTCGTCGTCGCCCTTGCGGACGATGTTTGCATGGACACTTCCTGATAGCAGCGGCCGCAAACGCCGCTGCTATCTCGCCGAGCCGCGGATCCTTCCGCAATGTATGTGTCGAGAGTGCTGTCGCGAGGATGGCCTCCATCCCTTCTGCCCCCGACGAGGCGTCCGAGCGGCAGAGCGGGCCAGTCGCTTTCAGTCCTTGTAAAAGTCCCGTAGCCGGACATTCGCGAGATTGCGGTCCCAGGTATCGGGGCCCACGCCGCTTTCGCTCAGTGCTCGCTTCCTGACCTTGTTGGTGGGCGTCCGTGGAAGGGCCTCCATGATCTCGATGTAGCGAGGGATCATGAAATGAGGAAGCTTCGTGGTCAGGAATGCTATCAGGTCGACAGGTGCGAAGGACTTCTCGCAAGACACGCACAGTTTGATGTCGTCATCGTTCGTAAATTCGGACGGCACGCCAACGGCGGCGGCCTCGCGGATGTGCGCGAAGCCGAGTGCCGCGGTCTCGATGTCGTATGCGGAGATATTCTCGGATCGTCTGCGGATACGCTCCTTGAGCCGATCTACGAAGAACATGTTGCCGTTCTCGTCGAGGTAACCCAGATCGCCCGTGTGGAACCATAGATTTCGCCAAGCGCGAACGGTCTCGTCAGGCATTCCCAGATAGCCCTGCATGATCGTCGAAGGATGGCGAGGGCGGACGACGATCTCGCCTGCCTGATTCGCCGGGCATGTCGCGTCGGTGTCGGGGTCAACGATCTGCAGATCGTAATAGTCGGTCAGCACCCGTCCGCAAGACCGCGGCACCCTCGGTGCGTCAAGTGATGTCCATGTCGGGCAACCGATTTCGGTCATGCCCCACATGTCAACGGTTTTCAGATCGAAGCGGGCTTCGAACGCGTCAGCCAGATGGGTCGGCATCGGGCAGCACATCAATCTCCTCAGATTGTGCTTGGCGTCCAGCGGCGTCGATGGCTCGCCGAAGATCATTTCGATCATTGGACCATGTGCGATGCTGATTGTCGCATCATAACGGCGAATGGCGGCGAGCCACGATTCTGCTTTGAAGCCGTCATCGAGCACGATCCTTCCGCCAGCCATGAATGTTGCGAGGACCCCCATGTATTTTCCGGCAATGTGGTTGAGGGGATGCGCTCCATAAAAAACGTCGTCGCGGGTGATCCTCATGACGTCGATGACTTGGCGCGCCATCATGCACAACTGGCCGTTCGGCATCATGGCGCCTTTCGCCGGACCGGTCGTTCCACTGGTGAACATGATCGATCCGATATTCGCGGTCGCCACGGACATCTCCGGAATTTCGGATGTTCCTGTCGCCACGACGTGGTCGTAACCGACCGCGTCGTGGTGCCCCGAAGCGGCGGTCGCAAGAGGTGATCCAACCACGACCAATCCGCGCAAGCTGGTGATCGCTGAAGCGGCTTCGAGCAGATGAGGAAGCAATTCGACACTGACGATGGCAACGGTCGGCTGCGCCGTTCGGAGGATGTGCTGCAACGGCTCTCCGCGCAGCGTCGAGTTGATTGGCACCTCGGTGGCGCCGAGCAATGCGCAAGCCATCCATGCGTGAAGATGCGGAACGCTCTCGGGACACAGGATCGCCACCGCACCTTCAGTCGTGATCCCCATAGCCCTGAACGCATTTGCAAGCTTCGCCGCGGATCCGATGAAGGACCCATATGTTTCGAATTCGTTGCCGCGCTGCGAAAGAAAGGGCCTGCCGCTGCATGTTGAGAGACGATCCAGGGCGACCTGACGGATCGTCCAGTTGTTCACTGCATCATTTGGCATGCGCGTCTCCTTCGCTTCTTCACGCTTCATAGATCAAACCCCTTGCCGTCGTCGAGTAGATCATTGTACATACTGACCGTACAGTAGGTAAGATACGGGAAGACGATGTTGCAGGAACGGTCTGGCGCCCTCGCAGGTATCACGGTGATCGAGCTTGGTATGGTGATGCAGGTGCCGCTTGCCGGGCAGATGCTGGCGGATTTCGGTGCGACGGTGATCAAAGTCGAGCGACCAGGATCGGGCGACATTCTGCGAACTCTCGATCCCGTCGCGAGCGAGCAGGGCGTGATGAGCTGTTATTACGCCGCGCTCTGCCGGAACAAACACACGGTCTGCATCGACGTCAAACAGCCCGACGGACAGGCTGCGTTGTTGAAGCTGATCGATCAGGCGGATGTGTTGATCCATAACTTTCGGCCGGGGGTGATGGAGCGGCTGGGTCTCGGATATGAGGAGTTGGCCAAGCGCAATCCGAGGCTGATATTTGCTGGTGGATATGCGTTCGGCCAACACGGGCCGATGTCGAAGCTGCCTGGGCAGGACATGCTGGCACAGGCATTCAGCGGCTTCACCATGAGCGGCCGCGATCCTGACGAGCAGCCGAAACTAAACAATACGCCTTTGATGGACTATTCGGCTGCGCTTTCGCTGACCCAAGGGATTCTGGCGGCGGTGATTGAGCGTGGGCGTTCCGGCAAGGGGCAGGCGGTATCGACGTCGTTGCTCGAGGTTGCTGTCGGAATGCAGACGCTGGAAATCGCCAGTCAGACAATGCATGGCACGGACACGAGCTGGTTGCGGCAATCGATGGTGTTTCGCGCGAAGGACGGCTGGATCGTCGTGCTGACGCTATTCCGCGACAATCCTCTTCGGCTGCTGTGCGATGCTTTCGGTGTTCCGGACATGAGCGAGAGCGAGGAATTCCGAACCGTCGAATTGCAGATCGCCAGCAAGGCGAGCATCCGCGAAAGGTTTGCACCGCTCTTTGCGCAAGAGAGCGTGGCCGAGGTAACCAAGCGCCTCGCACGCGTAGATATTCTGTATTCGCCGATCAATCGACTTCCCGACACTCTCAGCCATCCGCAAATCGAGGCGAATGGTTCAATCTGGTCAATCGACGTTCCGGGTCACGGAGAGCTGAAAGTCGCAGGCAGTGCCGTCAAACTCTCGCGGACGCCTGCAACCTATCGCCGCGCCCCGGCATGGATGGGGGCGGACAACGAAGAAGTGCTTCAGTCATTCGGCTTCAGTGAAGACGAAATCAACGCATTGAAAAAATCAGAAGCGCTCAAGAGCGATCCGCGCTCGGATAGCGTTGGCGCGACGAAATAGGGAGTTCTCCATGAGCACATCAGCGCACAATTCAGTCTCGCCGTCCTGGGATGCAGCGATCGAACGGATGCTTGGACGTATCGATCAGACGCTCGGAATGAATCTCGACGGGTTTCCAAATGTCGGCGATCCGGAAACTGGCGGTTGGACGACATCGCCGGACGGATTCTGGACCGGTGGGTTTTGGGTCGGCATGCTGTGGTTGGCGGGCAAATACACTGGTGACGCCCGCTATAACGCCGCTGCTGAATCCTGGCTTCGGCGCCTCGAAAGCCGCGTCGGGAGTCGTACCGTGTTCCGCGGCCTGTTATTCTATCCGGCTGCGGTCATGGGGGCTGAAACGGCTGCGCATGACCGTAGTCGCGAGATCGCAGTGGACGCCGCCGTTTCACTCGGACAACAGTTCATTGATGGCGTAGGCATCATTCCGCTCGGAAACGAGGCGGAGGAGGCACACAGCGTCGGCGACTACGACGCCAATATCGATGGCCTCATCGCGTCGCCATTGATGTTCTGGGCGG
>CALRZK010000446.1:0-4052 GCA_943372615.1 Bradyrhizobium ivorense
AGCGTGGTGCCGTCCGTGGTCCGCAGCTTCGCACTGATGGCAGCACCGGCCGTGGTCATCAGCTTGTCGTAGGTCTGAGCGGCATAGACGAGACCGATCGGCAGATTGCTTTCGCTGTAACCGTCGCGACGGAAGCCCTGCCAGTTGACGCCGACATAGGGCTTCAGAATCACGTTGGGCGCGAGCGAGAGCCGATAACCCGCTTCGAATGACGTGCCGACACCGATGCCATTGGCGCTGCCTTGCAGTCCATTCGAGGCTAAAATGATCTGGCGCGTCGTGGACATCTGGCTCGGACCGGCGGCGATACGGAAATCAAACACGGCCGCGCCCGGCGTCCAGCTCGCATAGGCGGCGCCGGCATAGGTGTCCGACGTTCCCTTGATATCCGTGCTGGTGGCGGTGGTGCGCGCATAACCAAAGGCGCCACCGGCGATCAGGTTGTTGGAGAACCAGCGATCGGCACCGAGGGTGAAGCCGGCGCTGGTCGCCTTGGAGCCCGAGAAGTCGCCGCTGTCGCCGACGCGGCTGGTGCGACCAAAACCCTGGCCCCACATGGTCCAGCCGTCCTGCACGCGTTGCGCCGGCGTGATGCTCGCGAGTGCGTTCATGGCCGAGTTGGCTTCCGCGGTCATCATGTTGCGGCCGGCATAAGACAACGCAAAATTCTGCGCAGTGCCGTTCTGGCCGGCTTCGCTGCCGAAGCCGATCGCATCCTGGCGATTGCCGATGGCGCCGAGGAAACCGCTGAACGCCTGCAGCGAGGCAGCGGCGACCGCCGGCTGGCCGGGACCGGCCAGCTGATCGATCGCCGTGTCGAATTCGGCTTCGGTGTTGAGCTTGTAGAGCGCGTCGTAGAGTGCCTTCTCTGCGGCGGTCGGCATCACGCCCGATGCAGCGCGATCCTTGTCGAGAATGCTGGCGATGCCTCTCGCTGTGGAACTGTCATTCGCGGCGATCGCACTGAAGCTTGCCGGCGTCACGGCCAGGGTAATCGCGGTGGTGCTGTAGATCAGGTCGAAGCGGCCATTGGCGGGCAAGCCCTCGATCGGCTGCACCAGCGTCGAGAAGGTGCCGGCCGTGCGCGCGCCGTTCTGCGCCTGCACGAAAGCGAATTCGGTGCCGATAGCGGGCGTGTAGTTGCTGACGGTGCCGACGCTGCCGCGCAACACCGGCGTGAGCGTACCGGCCGCATAGAACACGTTGCCGGCGCCGGTGACATAGATCTTGTCATAGGTGCCGGGGCCCCCCGGCACGATCAGCGTACCGTCGATATCGATGCGGGTATTGGCGGTCGATGTCAGCGTGACGTTGCCGTTGAAGGTCAGCGAACCGACCGAGTTGCCTGGCTGCAAAGCGGCAGCCGAAGCGATGGATCCGTTGCTGACGAGATCCGTCACATTGGCCATCTTGCCCGGCGACAGCGTACCGGCAATCAGCGTGTCGCCGTTGATCGTGCCAAAACCAGCGAGTGTCGCTGGTTGCGCGACATTCAGCTTGTTGCCCGCCGTCATCGACAAGGTGCCGTCCACGGCCAGAGTACCGAGCTGGGCAAAGACGTTGCCGCCCGCATTGGTGCGACCGGAGATCGTCAGGATACCCTCACCTGCCTTGGTGAAATCGCCCTGTGTGGTAAGCAGCCGGCTCCAATATTCGGTGGTGTTCGCCGCAACCGTCTGAGTGGCGCCGGCAGCCAGCGTCGTCGGACCGTCGGTCGCGCGGTCGAGCCGTACCAGGCCATAGCCATAGGTGGCGTCAACGCCGGCATCGCCGAGATCTTCCGTGGTCGAGAACAACAGCCGCGACAGATCCTGCGCATTGTAGGTCGGATTGGCCTGGATCAGGACCGCGATCGCGCCGGATACGACCGGCGCCGCCATCGACGTGCCTTCGTTCGGACCATAAGTGTTCACCGGAACTGTCGCATAGATGGCGCGTCCGTTGTTATCCGTATCGCCGCCCGGCGCCGCCACACACCAGCTCGCGGTGACGCCGCACAATTGTGAATAGCCAGCGGCCACCTTTTTGTCGTTGAGGGCCATGACCGAGATGATCTTGCCCGACATGCTGTTGATTCCGGTCAGGTCGAGGTTCTGTCCCTGATCGTCGTAAACGTTGACGGCCTTCTGGTTGAGAGGATTGAGAAACGGATAGAGCGCCAGACCCGATGGATTTTTGCCTGCCTCGGGACTGTGCTGGCGCGCGTTGCCCGCCGCACCGACGATGATCTTGCCATTCTCCAGCGCTGCGTCGAGCGCCTTCAGCTCGGGATCGAGATAGCCGACCGTCCAGACCTTCTGCGCGGGGTCGTTCGGGCCAGGCCCCGGACCGTAGCTTGCATTGTAGATCATCGAATTCGTCAGGCCCGCGAAATATTCGAGGCCCTTGACGGTGCCGTCCGGAATACCGGGCGCAGTGGCAGCCGTCGAATCCCTGGCGAGCAGAACGCGCAGCGGAATGATCATGGCGTCATAGGCGACGCCGCGGGCATAGATGCCAGTGGCCGGATCCAATACCTGCCCGGCAATGATACCCGACACATGCGTGCCATGACTGTCGATGACGAGCTTGCCATCCACGATCTTGCCCGGCAGTGGGTCGAGCTGATTGATGTCGTAGGCGGCGCCAGCAGATGGCAAAACGTAGTTGCGGCCAAGATTGGTCAGCAGCTTGTTACCGAGGCCCGCATTCGTCGTATCGAAGCCGGTGTCGGCCACGGTGACATTCACGCCTGCGCCGGTGAAGCCGCGCGTGTTGGCTGTTTGGGCGCGAACCATGTCCAGATGCCAGGTTTGATCGTCCCGAGACGGCGGCGCGGCAACGTTCGGCGTCGCATTCACAGCCTGAGCGACGTTCTGATAGGCGTTCCCGCCGAAGCCCGACAAGCTTGCCGTACGAGCTGCCGTCGCCAGCATCTGCTCCGACTTCGGCGCCAGCATCATCGGCTGGCCCGAGGTCATCACGCCGAGATCGGCGGCCGTGGTGACATGGCGCAACGACGATGGTGCCAGGCGCGACGCGTGCTTGATGACCGCATCGCGCAAGCCCGGCGTGCGATAGGTGCTGTCATAGACCTGGGCAATCAGGCCGAGCTCGCCCTTCAGCAACGCGTCAGCGAGGCCCTGCTTTTGCTCAGCCGTCAAAGCGAGCTTCGCCATCGATCTCGTGACGGCCTGGAAATCCGGTTTCTGCAGTTTTTCTGCAGCGAAAAGGACAGTTGGAACGGCCACGCTGCTCAGCACAGTCGTGCACAAAAACAGCGCCGAAATCCGGCGCACTCCCCCGATAGCCCCCACGTCGCGTCCCCTTCGCTCACACGCTCATGCCTGCAGCAGCCCGCAGCAGACATTGCTTTCAATCGTCGCCGGCTCGGGAGATTCTCCCCATTCCGCTGTCCGGCAGGTCACTTCTAATATGAGCGGATTTCCTCGCGACAGAGCGATGATGCTCTATACAGACTGCAATCTGCAGTTCCTCTTGTCCTGGCGTCTCATTTGCCGGACCTGTGCTGCCCGTCACCGCGCTCTGCCGAAACCACACAGATGGAACCGGTGACGGCTGATCGACCGCGTTGCTGGTGCCGCGCACGTTCACCACGAATGCAACTGGCAGAGCTACAAACCAATGTATCTGTCGTACTGGGTATAAGGGAACGCTAGAGTGCCTCATCGATTTGATGCGGACGCATTCCGTTAATCCGTCTGACGTTTTTGCAAGGCCCCGTTCGCCCGCCATGTCGTCGCTGCCCCGTCTTTACTATGTCACCTCCGGCCTCGATGAGGCCACCGCCTATGCCACCTGGAGTGCCGTGCTTGCGCCGCTGTTCGAGCCGCGCGCAGCCGGTCCGGGCAAGAAGACGCCGACCGGCTCGGCTTCGGGCGTGATCATCGGCCAGATCATCATCGCCAAGGTCGCCTTCACCGCGCAGGACTTTGTCCGCGATGCCGGGCGCATTTCGGTGACCCCCGATCACTTGCTGCTGCACCTCTATATGACCGGCGGCTTCAACGGCGAGATCACGGGCCAGCAAACCAATATCGGCCCCGGCAAGG
>CALRZK010000447.1:0-4050 GCA_943372615.1 Bradyrhizobium ivorense
GGCGCTGGTACGATACGGAAAATGTCGACGTCATCATGGGCCTCGGCAACTCGGCCGTCGCCCTTGCGGTTCAGGGGATCACGCAGGAGAAGAACCGGATCGCAATCACGACTTCGGCGGGCTCGACCGTCTTGACGGGGAAATCCTGCTCGCCCCTCGGAATGCATTGGGTCTACGACACCTACGCACTCGCCAACGGCACCGCGAGCGCCGTCATGTCACGCGGTGGCGGCGATAGCTGGTTCTTCCTGACGGCCGACTATGCGTTCGGCCACTCGCTCGAGCAGGATACCGCAGCCGTTGTCAAGAAAAAGGGAGGAAAGGTCGTCGGATCGGTGCGCGCGCCGCTCAATTCGTCGGACTTCTCGTCGTTCCTGCTGCAGGCTCAATCGTCAAAGGCGGAAGTGATCGGCCTCGCCAATGCCGGCGCTGATACCATAAACGCTATCAAGACGGCTTCGGAGTTCGGCGTCGTGGATGGTGGGCAGAAACTCGCAGGAATGCTTGTCCTGCTCACCGACATCCACACGCTCGGCCTCAAGACCGCACAGGGCTTGCTCTTCACCGAAGCCTTCTACTGGGATCAGAATGAGGACACCAGGGCGTTCTCGAAGCGCTTCGCGGAGCGCCACAACGGCAAGCCTCCAACGTCCTTCCAGGCCGGCATCTACAGCGCGGCCCTGCACTACCTCAAGGCAGTCAAGGCTGCGGGTACCGACGAAGCCAAGGCTGTTGTGGTAGCGATGAAAAAGCTGCCGGTGAACGACTTCATGACGAAGAATGGATCGATTCGAGACGATGGTCGGATGATGCGCGACATGTATCTGCTTCAGGCGAAGAAGCCCTCGCAATCGAAAGGCGAGTGGGACCTCATGAACGTCGTATCGACGATCCCGGCCGAGCAGGCATACCGACCGCTTTCGGAAAGCGAATGCCCGCTGCTGAAGAAGTGACGCGAATGCGGACCGGACGGTCAGTCTGTCCGGTCCATCTCGGCGAGCTTTTTGTAGAGGAAGGAGCGTGAGATACCGAGCAGTTCGGCGGCCTTCTTCTTATTGCCGTTGCATGCAGCGAGCGCCTCCCTAATCTCCTCACTCTGAACATCCGCCACGATGTCCTTGAGCTCCCGGGCCGGCTGCTCCTCCGCCGCTATCGGGGGGACGACTGCGGAGACACGACGAGGCACATCAGAAAGATCTGACGTCGTTATCGTGTCTCCGTCGCAGAACGCGAACGCACGTTCGACTTCGTGCTGAAGCTGCCGTACGTTGCCCGGCCAAGCCCGATCAACAAGTTGCGCAATCGCGTCGGGACCGAACTCGGGAACGGGACGGGCATGCCGGTATGCGATGTCGCGCAGGAACTTTTCGGCGAGGGCGGAGATGTCCTCGAGACGGTCACGAAGCGGCGGAAGCTCGATGACGATTGGCGAAATGCGATAGTAGAGATCCAGCCTGAAGCCACCGTTCTCGACGAGAGTCGTAAGATCCTTGTTGGTCGCGCTCACCAGCCGGAAATCGACTTCCCGCGGACTGTCGCCACCGATGCGCTCGACGATGCGGTCCTGCAGCACACGCAACAGCTTGGCCTGCACCTCAAGAGGCATGTCCCCGATCTCATCGAGGAAGATCGTTCCTCCGTTAGCTTGCTCGAACTTGCCTTTACGCCCCTTTTTGTCGGCGCCAGTGAACGAGCCTGCTTCGTACCCAAACAGTTCGGACTCGACCAGAGTGGGAGGAAGAGCGGCAGCATTGACATTGACCATGGCATTATCCCGCCGGGGACCCAACTGATGCAGCGCATGGGCGACCAGCTCCTTGCCGGTGCCGCTCTCACCCCTGATCAATACGGGTATCTCGAGCGGAGCAACCTTGATGATCTGAGTGCGAAGTCGCTGGATCGCGGCGCTCGTCCCGATAATGGCTTCGAGTCCGTAGGCTCTTGAGCGGAGCGCTTGACTCTCTCGCTTGTAGAATTCGACGTCACCCTCGAGCGCGGCGATCCTTCGACTCAGGGCCTCAACCTGCTTGGGCCCCTTGAACATCACCCTCCCGATGGCGCCGATCACCTTGCCGTCTCGTTTCAGTGGAATGCGAGCCACCACCCGCTCCGATCCGCGCATACGCTGGATCGCGCCGATATCAGATTTCCCTGTCGCGACGATCTCATGAAGGCGCGAGTTCTCGATGACGGCCTCGACAGGCTTTCCGTTGCCTTCTCCAGGTTTCAAACCGAAAAACGCTTCATGTACCGTGGGTAGATAGACGAGCCGAGCCTTCTCATCGACCACGGTCATTGCTTCGAACGGATCGGTGAGCAGATGTTCGAACACCTCCCATGCAAAATCGACGCTGGAGATGAAGTTCAGCAGAGCTTGGCCGGGTGTCTCGCTCATCAGCATGATTTCACCCTGGGCGGCGCGCATCAGCAGCACCACGTAGGTCCTGCGATCCAGGTTGAGCATCGTGATGCGGCGTTCGCGCGCTTCCTCGAGCCAGCTCGCGTCGGAAGCGAGCGACTTGATCCGCTGATCCGCGCCGATGCCGGCGGAGGTGACAATTTTTCCGGCCGCGTCGAAGAGGACGACGCCCGTAATCGGTGTGTGAGATGTCTTCGGCATTTCCTCTATGTCCTCGTTGAAGACACTATTCGACAGCGGCGCATGCTCCGCTGCCAGGAACTGCGCTTTCCGAGAACACAAGCCGGTCCATCGAGGCGCCGTCAACTCATATTATCGTTCAATATCAGCGCACCCGAAATGCGCCCCCCGATTGGCATGCGCGTTGCTACCGAATTGGCGCAGCCATCCTAACAGCCGTGCTGCATTGCGAGAGCATGTATGAAGCCGTATTTGACACTCCACCACCCGGCCCACGCCAAACGCTACTACGAAGAGCAGCTTTGGCGAGATGACACGTTCTACGATCTTCTGTCTCATCATGCGACGGAGCGGCCAAGGGACACTGCTGTGCAGGACGCCTCGCGTTCTCTTACTTGGAGGGAGCTGAAGCTCTGGGCCGACGGCGTCGCTGCGGATCTCCGCGAGTATGGACTCGGCGGCGGTGACCGAGTGCTGATGTGGATGTCCAACCGTGTCGAGGCGATCGTGATGTTCCTCGCCTGCGCGCGGGAAGGGATCGCGTGCAATCCTTCAGTCCACAAGACCCATACCTGCGGCGAGGTCGCGACCCTGCTAGGAAATTTGGGAGCCAAGGCATTCCTCGTCGAGGACGGGTGGGGTGCTGATCGAGAAACAGTCGATCTCGATGCCATTCTGGTTCGTATTCCGTCATTAAAGGTCGTCTACACCCCGACGAACTTCCCGCGACCGGCAGGTAACAATACGGCGCCAAAGACCGATCCGGACGCGGTCGTCTATCTCGCCTTCACTTCGGGGACTACGGGCGCACCAAAATGCGTGATGCATTCGCACAATACTCTGCTCGCAAACGCGCGCGATCTCGTTCGGGATTGGCAGCATGGCCGGGACATGGTGCTGCTGTCGCTGTCACCGCTGTCCCATCACATTGCCTGGGTTGGCGTGGCGCAATGGCTTCTCGTCGGTGGAAAATTCGTGACGGGCGATCCGCCGAAGGACGTCTCCCGCCTCGACTGGTTGGAGAAGACAGGTGCCACGTACGTGCTTGGAGTGCCAACGCACGCGATGGACGTCCTGGCGGAACAAAGACAGAGCAATCGTTCAACGCTCGGTGGGGTCAAGACTTTCTACATGGCGGGAGCGCCTATTCCGCCGAGCGTGGCTGCATCCTTCGTCGATCAGGGCGTGCGCCCTCAGAACGTCTACGGAATGACCGAGAATTCCTCGCATCAATACACCCACCCGAACGACGATGCGGAGACCATCTTGGCGTCCTGCGGCCGAGGTGGGCGTTCGTATCGGATCAAGCTCTTCGACCCGAGCGATGCCGACAAGGAGGTCGGCGTCGGGGAGGTCGGACAAATCGCGGGGCGCGGCGCCGCTCTGATGCTGGGCTATTTCGGCAACCAATCCGCAACCGACTCGAGTTTCAACAGCGATGGCTGGTTTCT
>CALRZK010000448.1:0-4048 GCA_943372615.1 Bradyrhizobium ivorense
GATAAGCCGGTTGGTGGCTTCGGTACTTACGACGAACTGTTCGCCGGTTATGAAGCTGCGAGCGGCATCACGGTCGATCCTGCGCGCGTAAAATTCTGGGAAGTGATGGGCACGCTGCGCTGGGGCGTGATGTGCGTCGGCATGATGCAGCGGTTTCGCATCGGGCCCGATCATTCCATGGAGCGCGCGATGATCGGGCGGCGATCGTCGGAGACGGAGATCGACCTGCTCAGGCTGCTGGCGCCGCGGAGGTTATGAGATGCAGGACGAGCCGAGGCCGGATGAACTCGTAAAGGCTGTCGCGGATTTTCTCCGCAATGACATCGCGCCACAGATTTCCGGGCATGCGGGCTTCAAGCTGCGCGTGGCGATCAATGCGTTGGATCTGGTGACGCGGCAATTGCTGGATGGCAGCGAGACAGAAGAGCTGAAGCGGTTGACCGCGCTGCTCGGCGAAGGCGGGCTGAAGGAGCTAAACCAGCTCCTCGCTGACCGCATCAGGAGCGGCGAGATCAATCTCGCCGCGCCCGGTGTGCAGGAGCATCTGTGGCAAACGACTTTGGCGAAGCTCAAGGTCGATCAGCCGAATTATGCGGCGTATAAACGAGAGAACGAAACGTAGGGGAGTTACTTCCCCTTCCAGTTCGGCTTGCGCTTCTCCGAAAACGCCTTCGGGCCTTCGACATAGTCTTCCGAAGCCGCCATCGCTTTCACCGCGGGATAATCGCGCTGCTCGGTGATCGCCTGTTCGAGCGATACCTGCATGCCCTTCTGGATCGCCTGCTTGGACGCACGGATCGACATTGGCGAATTCTGGCAGATCGTCTCGGCCCAGCGCACGGCCGCATTCAGCGCCTCGCCCTGCGGCACCACTTCGTTGACGAAGCCGAGCTCATAGCCTTCCTGCGCCTTCACATGGCGTGCGGTGAGGATCATGCCCATGGCGCGCTTCATGCCGATCTGGCGTGGCAGGCGCTGGAGGCCGCCAGCGAGAGCGGCGAGACCGACGCGCGGCTCGGGGAGTGCGAAGGTCGCATTCTCGGCGGCGATGATGAGGTCGCAGGCCAGCGCGATCTCGAAACCGCCGCCCATGGCGACGCCGTTGACGGCAGCGATGATCGGCTTGTCGCAATCGAAGCGCGCGGTAAGACCGGCGAAGCCCGACGTGTTCCAGCCGCGCTTGCCGCCGGCGGCCTGCCATTTCAGATCGTTGCCGGCGCAGAAGGCTTTGTCGCCGGCACCGGTGACCACGGCCACCCACTGCTCGGGATCATTGGCAAACTCGTTGAACACCTCGTGCAGCTCGTTATGCGCATCGGTGTGCAGTGCGTTGTACACTTCCGGGCGCGACAGGGTGACGATGGTGATCGGGCCCTTGCGGGTGACGGTGGAGAATTGCAGGGCCATTGCGGCCTCCCATTGTTTGGCAGTGTTTTTCGTTGCGCAGAATTAAGCACGACACGGCCGCGCTTGACTTGATCGCACGATGCCATCTTAATCGCTCGATTAACAAGAGCAACAAAGCTCGACAAAAACATCGGGAGCAGCGCCGTGGATTTCTCCTTGCCGGCCGATCTGGTCGCCTATCTCGCCGAACTCGACGCTTTCATTCTCCGTGAGATCAAGCCGCTCGAAGCGCAGGATGACAATATCCGCTTCTTCGATCATCGCCGCGAATGGGCACGCACCGATTTCGACAATGGCGGCCTGCCGCGCCATGAATGGGAAAAGCTGCTGCGTGAGGCGAAGAACCGCGCCGACGCGGCGGGGCATCTTCGCTTCGCGATTCCCAAGCGCTATGGTGGCAAGGATGGCAGCAATCTCTGGATGGCTGTGATCCGCGAGCATTTTGCGAGCAAGGGTCTTGGCCTGCACAACGATCTGCAGAACGAGCATTCAATCGTCGGCAATCTGCCGATCGTCACCATGCTCGATCGCTATGGGCGCGACGATCAGAAGGAGATGATCGAAGGCTCCATCACCGGCAAATATCGCATCACCTTCGGCCTCACGGAGCCCGACCACGGCTCCGATGCCACACATATGGAGACGACCGCGGTCGAGACGACCCGCGACGGCGTCAAGGGCTGGCTGATCAATGGCGAGAAGATGTGGACCACGGGCATGCATGTGGCCACGCAGTGCTCGGTGTTTGCGCGGACCTCCGGCAAGGATGGCGATGCACGGGGCATTACCTGTTTCCTCGTGCCAGCGAAAACGCCGGGCGTAAAGGTCGAGGAATATATGTGGACCTTCAACATGCCGACGGATCATCCGCGGGTGTCGTTCACCGATGTCTTCGTGCCGGAAGATGCGTTGTTCGGCGAGATCGGCCGCGGACTTTCACTCGCACAATGTTTTGTACATGAGAACCGCATTCGCCAGGCGGCCAGCTCGCTCGGTGCTGCGGTCTATTGCATCAATGAGAGCGTCAAATATGCGCGCGAGCGAAAGCCGTTTGGCGAAGAGCTGGCGCGTAATCAAGGCATCCAGTTTCCGCTGGTGGAGCTGGCGACGCAGGCCGAGATGCTACGTCTCCTGATCCGCAAGACGGCCTGGGAGATGGATCAGCTTACCCAGGCGCAAGTGGAGCATACGCTGTCCGACAAGGTGTCCATGTGTAACTACTGGGCCAACCGGCTGTGCTGCGAATCCGCGGATCGCGCGATGCAGGTGCATGGCGGCATGGGCTATTCGCGCCACAAGCCGTTCGAGCACATCTATCGCCATCATCGCCGTTATCGGATCACTGAGGGCAGCGAGGAAATCCAGAAGCGCAAGGTGGCGGGGTTTCTGTTCGGGTATATGGGCGTCAACAAGCACTGAACCCGTAGGATGGGTAGAGTGCAGGCGCGGTAGCGCCGGAACGAAACCCATCACCACGTACTCCAGCGCTCGTTGTCATGGGTTTCGCTTCGCTCTACCCATCCTACGGTTCGGAGCTAATCGATCAGCGCCGTGATCTCGGCCGGTGTTGTGACCAGATGCTTCGCGCCAGCTTCGGTCAGCTCCGTTCGTCCACCATAACCATACACAACGCCGATCGCCGCGATGCCGTTATTCGCAGCACCGATCAGGTCATGCTTGCGATCGCCGATCATGATGGCGCGGGCTGGGTCAGTCGAAGTCTCATCCAGCGCGTAACGCAGCAGATCGCTCTTGTCGACACGCGTCCCATCCAGCTCCGAGCCGAACACGCGCGCAAAATACTTGCGCAGGTCGAAGTGATCGATGATGCGATCGGCGAACACATGCGGCTTGCTGGTGGCAACGTAAAGCTTGCGGCCGGAGCCATGCAGTGCCGCCAGCACCGGGACGATGCCGTCATACAGCTTGTTTTCGAACAGGCCGATGGTGCCGAAACGTTCGCGATAGAGTTCGACGCCGCGATCGGCATCTTTCTCGCCACCGAGCAACGCCACGAAACTGGCGCGCAGCGGCGGGCCGATGCACCAGGTCAGTTCGTCCTGCGTCGGCACCGGAATGTTCAGCTTGCCAAGCGCATATTGGATCGAGCCGGTGATGCCGGGTTTGGGATCGCTCAGCGTACCGTCGAGATCGAAGAAGATGGTGTCGATATTGCGCATCAGTTGGCATACCTCGCGGTGAGATCGCGCGAGATCCGCGCGCCTTCCTCGACATGGCGGCGGATCGCCGTATTCGCAGCCGGCGTGCAGGTGCGATAGGTCTGCTGAAAGCCGTTATAGCCGCGATTGAAGGCCGCTATCATGCGGGCGCGGCGTTCGCCAGATGGCGTTTCGGCATCGACCAGCGCCTGCATCTCGCTGCGCCACTTGTTGCCTTCGTTATTGCCGCAGATGCCGCGCAGATAATGCAGGGCGCCGAGGATTTCGGACATCCGCTGCAATTCGCCATCGAACGGCGCCGCGCCGTCCTGCGCGAGCGCAGGCGGGGAGCCGAGAGCGGCGACGATCAGGAAGGTGAAAAAGGGCTTGCGCATGATGGGTCCGGGAACCCGGCTGATATGCCCGCTGCAGGAGGCCGAAGCAAGGCGAAGCCGTGGGGGTGGTAAAGCTGCTCAGCCGCC
>CALRZK010000449.1:0-4040 GCA_943372615.1 Bradyrhizobium ivorense
GACGGCAGCTCACAACCATTATGACGTCCTTGCGCAATTGCTCCGCATGGCCTCGCTCGAAGCCGCCGAGACCGGCGCGCGGTATGCAGGTCCGGCATCGGATATTCGGGAACAATTGGTCGGCACCTGGGACTGGGACATTCTCAACAACCGCGTCTATGCCGACGGCCCGGCAGCGGGTCTGTTTGGCATTACGGAAGAAGAAGCCGCGCTTGGCTCCCCGCTCGAGAAATGGATGGCCGCGATCCACCCGGACGACACTGACGCGCTCACGCACGAGATTGATCGCGTCATGACGACGGGTCGCGTTTTCTCGATGGAGTACCGCATCATCGCGAATGATCAGGTGCACTGGGTCTATGCGCGTGGCCGCTGCACATTCGATGAGGCAGGTCACCCGGTGCGCTTCCCCGGCGCGTTCGTCGACATCACCCATGAGAAGATCGACGACAACAATTTCAGCATCGCGCCCCAATAGTTCAGAAATCGACCGGATGCGCGCAGAGCGGGAACGCCTTGTAACCTCGCCTGTTGTCCCACCATGGCGAGAAAATTCTACAGTGTCGTGGTCGTCCGATCCGTCGAGGAATCCACTGAGGTGGTGGTCGAGGCGGCGAGCGAAGATCAGGCGCATTCAGCCGCGTTGTCCCACCTCGCAGCCAAGGGCGACGAATATACGTGGCACAGTCCGCGCAAGGATCTTGTCGTCTGGCACAAGCGCGAGATCGAAACGCCCGCCATCATCGATGTTTCTGCCTGAGGCAGCCTTTGCCGCTTGACGCATTTAGCTGCTATGGAATGCACCTCAGCCTTTCGGCTTCGCGTCAGCCTTCCTCATGGAGATCATCCCATGCGCTTCCTGCACACCATGCTTCGCGTCCGCAATCTCGATATCGCCCTCAGATTCTACGCCGACGCACTCGGCCTCAAAGAAGTCCGCCGTGTCGATAACGAGAAGGCCAAATTTACGCTGGTTTTCCTCGCCGCTGACGAGGACATCGCGGCACTGGCCGGCCAGGCCGGCCGAGGCGCCCCGCTGGTCGAGCTCACCTACAACTGGGATGAAGAGACCTATGGCGAGGACCGCCATTTCGGCCATCTCGCTTATGAAGTCGATGATATCTACGCCACCTGCGATCGCCTGATGAAGCTCGGCATCACCATCAATCGTCCGCCGCGCGACGGCCAGATGGCCTTCGTCCGCTCACCCGATTTGCATTCCATCGAGATCCTGCAAAAGGGTGACGCCCTGCCGCCGCAAGAGCCATGGAGCTCGATGCAGAACACCGGTCATTGGTGATGGAATAGTCACAAACCATTCGCCGCGCTGGAACTCCGCCTCGTCGATGACGTTGTGAATGCGACATCGATTTAAACGGAGGCTGAGATAATGGGACGCGGAATTTTGCTTTGGCTGTTGGGTGTGCCGATTCCAGTGATCATCCTGCTGTGGCTGTTCTTCGGCCGCTAAGCCAAGATATCCACGAACGATATATTGAGACATGAACGGGCTCCGCATTGCGGGGCCCGTTTTGTTTTTCCAACGCCACTTTTTCATGCCAGCTCCGAGTGGAACGCGCTTGTGAGCGAACGACAACGCCGGCTACATCCGTGCGCAATCAACATCGCCAAGGAAACGCTGCCGTGACCCGCTCGCCTTCTCCAACGCTGCACCTCTGGGGCCGCGCCAATTCGGTCAATGTGCAGAAGGTTCTGTGGTGCTTCAGCGAGCTTGACCTTGCCTTTGAGCGCACGGATGCAGGCATGCAACACGGCCACAACACCGGGGCTGACTATCTGGCGATGAACCCAAACGGTCGCGTGCCGACACTCCAGCATGGCGATTTCACGCTTTGGGAATCCAACGCCATCGTCCGCTACCTCGCCCTCAGCTTCGACAGCGCCGCGACGCTTTATCCCGCCGATCCAAAGACCCGCGCCGGGATCGAGCGCTGGCTGGATTGGGTTCTGAGCACGCTACAGCCGGCCGAACGGCCATTGTTCTGGGGCCTTGTCCGCACGCCGCCGGCACAACGCGACATGGCGGCGCTGCAGAAGACGGCCGATGAGAACGGCAAGCTCTGGGCGATGATCGACGCCCAACTCGCTAGACGCGATTATCTTGAAGGTGATGCTTTCAGTCTCGCCGACCTCGTCATCGGCTGCTATGCGCGGCGCTGGTTCGGGGTCGAGGGCGTTGCGCGTCCGGATCTCGCAAATCTCCGGCGCTGGTATGACGCGATCTCACAGCGGCAGGGCTTCGCCACCTGGGTCTCGCCACCGCTGACCTGATTCTACTGGACCGCTTTTTCGACCAGCAGAATCGCGACGACAACGACCAGCGTGATCGCCACGACCACAAGGCGCGTGGTCCAGCCCATGCCGCGACCGATCCACCACAGCAGCGCGCAGCTCATCAGCACGGGAATAATGATTTCCGGATGCATGCGTTTATCCGACGAAGCGAACGCCCAGCGTCTTGCCGCGCCGCCACACGACCTCGCAATTTCGCCCGGTCCGAGCGTCGCGTGAAAACGCCAACCGCACCTTATTACCAACAGATGTCGGGTCATCCACCACCAGCTTGGCGCCGCTGGACGACAGATCGAGCACGTTGCACGCGCGCGCGGCGAAACCGCCATCCAGCGTGATCCAGCCGGCTTGATGAACCGACCGCCGGATATCGCGCTTTTTCGTAACTGCCATCGTGGTCTCCACGCCCCCGCCGGACACTAGAACGACAGGCTTGATGAAGCGTTGCGATCCACCTTCAGTTTCGCAATGTCGGCCAGTCCGGGGCTGATATCCCCATCTGATGACAATCCTGCAAATTGCTGCCTCAGATGACTTGCCGACCCCGTCAAAGGTCACTATAGGTTCGCTCACTGACGCCGCGCTGATTTGTTTCCGCCGGCCCGGTGCTTTGGCAGATCATCTAACGCACTGATGTTCCAGCCATTTTACTAACCGTGCGAAATGCCGGCCGCCTTGTCCGATTTGTGATTTTGGCAGGTCCGACGTTTTTGCTCCCTTCGTCTATCGGTTAGGACGCCACCCTTTCACGGTGGAGAGAGCGGTTCGATTCCGCTAGGGAGCGCCACTTGCGTTCAAAACTGCGAACACCGGCTTCGGGGACGCTTTTCCCGCCGATCACCTGTTCCAGCGTTACACTGTCCCCAATAATCCGGATGCTTGCGTCGTCTACCTCGATACGGTCAACGACCGCCCGGAGGTAAGATTTGCGGAGCGGAATTTCGCCATTGGCAATGTTTTCGCGCATGACCCGGCCGAATTGCTCGATCGCAGCCAAGGGGATTTCACCCGGGGGAGCAGCCTGAGCCTGGATGCGGTCGAGGGCTGTCTGAGCTCGTTCGCGGTCGAGTTTGAGACTGGCGATACGATCCGTCAGGATATCGTCGAATTCAGCAATGCCCTCCTCAACCATCCGGTAAAGCCGCTTCAACTTGTCAGCCGCGTCCGTCACGTCACGCTGCAGCGACACGATCCGCCGATTGACTTCGACAGCCTTCTCGGCGCGGCGTGCAAAGGCGGCAGCAAGAATTGCCGCCAAACGCTCGGTCGTAAACAGCCGTTCCGACAAATGCTCGACCACCAGATTGTCGAGCGTGTCCATGCGGACGGTGCGCCCCTTGCAGGCCGTCTTTCCCTTCCGGAAGCAGGTCGAGCAGGCGTAATACTTGTGAACCTGCCCGGACCTTGATGTCCCCGTTCGCATCGTCATGGCCCCCTCGCAGGAGGCGCAAGTGGCCAAGCCAGTCAGCAGGACCGGGCCGGTAACGACGCGTGGCGCTGTTACACGCGGATTGTGCGATTTGAGCGTAGCCTGCACCGCATCGAACTCGGCCCGTTCAATGATCGGCGGCACCTCAACGGTGATCCATTGATCGACAGGTTTTGCACGCTGGGTACGAGCCTCGCACTTATTAAACACCCACTCTCCGACATAGACGCTGTTGGTCAGGATTTTATGGACCGTGGCTACGCCAAACCGCGCGCCCTTGCGGGTGCGGTACCCACGC
>CALRZK010000450.1:0-4035 GCA_943372615.1 Bradyrhizobium ivorense
CCCGGATCTGGAATCAGCAATCGTCCTTCGGCCGCATGCTCGATCCCATCGCCGACAAGCTGCTGGTGGCCTCCTGCCTGCTGATGCTGGCCTCCGACGCCACCATCAATCGCTGGACGCTGTGGGCCGCCATCGTGATCCTGTGTCGCGAAATTCTCGTTTCGGGCTTGCGCGAATATCTCGCCGCGCTGCGTGTCAGCGTTCCCGTCACGCAACTGGCAAAATGGAAAACTGCGGCGCAGCTTGTTGCGATCGGCTTCCTGCTGGCCGGCGAGGCGGGCGATGTCCTGTTTGGCTATGTCACCTTCACCGGCATCGTGCTGCTGTGGATTTCGGCCATCGTGACCATCTACACAGGATACGATTATTTCCGGGCCGGCGTCCGCCACCTCTTCGAGGAGGATGCATGAAGCTGATGTATTTCGCCTGGGTCCGCGAGCGGATCGGCAAGGCTGAAGAAGTGATCGAGCCGCCGGCGGCGGTGAGCACTGTCGGTGATCTGATCGCCTGGCTATCTTCGCGCGGCGAGGAATATGCGCATGCGTTCGAGACGCCCAAAGTCATCCGCGCGGCGATCGACCACACCCATGTGCGGCCAGACACGGCCATTGCTGGCGCGCGTGAGATTGCGTTCTTTCCGCCGATGACCGGCGGCTGACGCCGATATCGAGATGACCGACAACGTCACCATCCGTATTCAGACTGGCGATTTCGACGTGAATGCCGAGATTGCGGCACTGACGGCAAGCCGCACCGATATCGGGGCCGTCGTGACGTTCAGCGGCATCTGCCGCGGCGGCGAAGGCAGCGATGCGACGACGGCGCTGACGCTCGAGCATTATCCGGGCATGGCAGAGGCCGAGATCGGCCGTCATGCCGGGGAGGCGATGACACGCTGGCCGCTGACGGGTGTCACGATCATTCATCGCACCGGCCGCATCCTGCCGGGCGAAAATATCATGGTGGTGCTGACCGCATCCGCGCATCGCCAGGCGGCATTTCAGGCCGCTGAATTTCTGATGGACTACCTCAAGGCGCATGCTCCGTTCTGGAAGCGCGAGGAAACCGCCGGTGGCAGCGACTGGGTCGCTGCGAAAACCGACGATGACGACGCTGCGGCGCGCTGGGACAAGTGATGGCTAAGAAAACTGTGAAGACCGCTGCGAAGAAGGCGAGCAAGACGCCTGCTAAGAAAACGACTGCAAAGGCCAAGACTAACGTGAAGGCTTCGGTGAAGAAGCTTGCTGCCGCAACGCTGCCGAAGGTCGGCGCAGGCGAATTGGTGACGCTGCTCGATTATGTGCGCTATGCCACCAGCCGCTTTATCGAGGCCAAGCTCGCCTTTGCTCATGGCACCACCGATCCGGTTTCGGAAGCGGCCTTCATCGTGTGCGAATTGCTGCACCTGCATCCCGATCAGTTCGAGAGCTTTGCCATGGCGCGGGTGACTGCTGCCGAGGGCAAGAAAATCCTCGACGTCATCCATCGCCGCGTCACCACGCGGAAGCCGGCCGCTTATCTCGTCAACAAGATCTATATGCGCGGCCTGCCATTCTATGTGGATGAGCGCACCATCGTGCCGCGCTCCTTCATCGGCGAATTACTCGATACGCATTTCGCCGGCGATGACGGTGAAGGCGCCTCGCTGATCGACGATCCCATGGAGGTCGAGAGCGTGCTCGATCTCTGTACGGGCTCCGGCTGTATCGCGATCCTGGCTGCGCAGTCATTCCCGAATGCTCAGGTCGATGCCGTCGATCTCTCACCCGCAGCACTCGCCGTCGCGATGCGCAATGTCATCGACTACGGTCTCGACGAACGGCTGACACTCTACAAGGGCGATTTGTTCGAACCACTCGGCGACACCACCTATGATCTGATCATCACCAACCCGCCTTATGTGGATGCGCAGGGTATGGCGGATCTGCCGGATGAATGTCTCGCTGAACCATCGATGGCATTCGATGGCGGCGTGGACGGGCTCGATATCGTGCGAAAAATCATCGATCAGGCGGGGGCGAATCTCAATCCGCATGGTGGCTTGCTGTGCGAGGTCGGTCGCGGGCGTGCCAATGTCGATGAAGCGTTTCCCGATCTGCCGCTGATCTGGCTGGATACCGAAGATTCCGAAGGCGAGGTGTTCTGGGTCTCCGCGGCTGCGCTGCAAGGTCGCAGCGGGATATGATCGTAGGATGGGTTGAGCGTAGGCGCGTAGCGCCGGAGCGAAAACCCATCGGCGAAGTTCGCCGCATGATTCGACCGATGGGTTTTCGCTACGCTCAACCCATCCTACGGTTGCGGCGCTTGCCGCAACGATGATGCAGAACATGACAACGAAACATCTCTGGCTCGCTGAACTGCGCGCGACGCTTTCGCTTGGCTGGCCGCTGATTCTGACCAATCTTGCGCAGATCGCGCTGACCACCACCGATGTCATCGTGCTTGGCCGTGTCAGCGCGGATGCGCTGGCGGCGTCGGCGCTCGGCGTGAACGTCTATTTCGCCATTCTCATCTTCGCCATCGGCATTGTCACCGCGACATCGCCGATGATGGCGGAGGCCATCGGGCGCAAGCTGCATATGGTCCGCGACGTGCGCCGTACCTTCCGGCAGGGATTGTGGACGGCGGTCATCGTCTCGATCCCGGCCTGGATCGCATTGTGGCACACCGAAGAAATCCTGCTGCTGTTCGGCCAGCAGGCGCAAGCCGCGGCCGACGCGCAGAGTTTTATGCGCATGCTGCAGTGGGGCTTCTTGCCGGCGCTCGGCTTTATCGTGCTGCGTTCCTTCGTGGCCGCCGTGCAGCGGCCGCTCTGGGCGCTGCTGGTGACGGCGGTTGCGATCCTGTTCAATGCCGCGGCGAATTGGGTGTTGGTATTCGGTCATCTCGGTTTTCCCGCAATGGGACTGGCGGGCTCGGGGCTTGCCACCACGCTGTCGAACACGTTCCTGTTCATCATTTTCGTTGCAGTGGTGCTGTGGCATCCAAAGTTTCGTCGCTATCGGCTGTTCGGCAATTTCTGGCGCGCCGACTGGCTGCGTCTCGCAAAGCTCTGGCAAATTGGTTTGCCCATCGGCGCCACACTCGCATTCGAAATCACGGTGTTTAACGCCGCCGTATTCTTGATGGGACAGTTCGGCACGGCAGCGATTGCGGCGCATGCCATCGCGATCCAGATCGCATCGATCTCCTTCATGGTCCCGATGGGATTGAGCCAGGCGGCGACGGTGCGAGTTGGACTCGCCAAAGGTGGCTGTAATCGTGACGGCATCACGCGTGCGGGCTGGACGGCCTTCGTGCTTGCCGTGGGCTTCATGGCGTCGATGAGCATTCTGCTGCTGGCGGCGCCGCGTCTCCTGATCGGCGCCTTCATCGATCTCAGCAATCCCGCCAATGCCGTCGTGATCGACACAGCGATGTCATTCCTGTTTTGCGCGGCGGTGTTCCAGATCGCCGATGGCGCCCAGTCGGTGGGCGCCGGGATGCTGCGCGGCTTGCAGGATACCCGCGTGCCGATGATCATTGCCGGATTGGGCTATTGGGGATTTGGCATGGGGTTGAGCTTGCTCTTCGCGTTCAAGCTCGGCTTCGGCGGCGTAGGGATCTGGATCGGGCTTGCCGCGGGGCTGGCGGTCGTTGCGCCCGTGATGCTGTGGCGCTGGACGCAGCGCGAGCGATTGGGGCTGGTGCCGCAGTGATCGCGTAGCCCGGATGGAGCGAAGCGCAATCCGGGAATCAGAGCTTCGGCAGATTCGCCGGTCCCCGGATTTCGCTGCGCTCCATCCGGGCTACGAAAAAGCCGCAGTTTTGGGCTGCGGCTTTTGACAATTAGAACACCTTGCGGATCCAGTTTTGCGGATCCGGCGCACGGCCGTACTGGATATCCACGAGCTGCTTGCGCAGGCCCATGGCGACCTTGCCTGCTTCGCCGCCATTGATCAGGAATTCACCCGATGTGGTGCGCACCTTGCCGATCGGCGAGATCACCGCGGCGGTGCCGCAGGCAAAGGCTTCCTTGAGCTTGCCGCTGGCCGC
>CALRZK010000451.1:0-4025 GCA_943372615.1 Bradyrhizobium ivorense
ATGGGTTATCGCTGCGCTCAACCCATCCTACGACGAAATATCTTGCTTCAATCTAAAATGCTGCACCTTGCCCAGCGCGGTGCGCGGCAGGTCGGTGACGAAGATGATATCGCGCGGCTGTTTGAAACGCGCGAGCTGCGTCGCCACATGCGCTTTCAATATCTCGGCGGTGCAGTCGCAATCGGGCCGCAGCACCACATAGGCGACTGGCACTTCCTGCCATTTCGGATCGGCCACGCCGATCACGCCGACATCCGCCACATCTGGATGTTCGAGGATCACGCGCTCGATTTCGGCGGGATAGACATTCTCGCCGCCGGAAATGATCATGTTCTTCTTGCGATCATGCACCCAGAAATAGCCGTCCGCATCGCGCGTGCCGATATCGCCGGTGCGATACCAGCCGTCATGCAGCGCGTCGCGCGTGGCGGCCTCGTTGCCCCAATATTCGTAGAATACGTTTGGTCCGCGCACGACGATCTCGCCGGCCGTGCCGGCTGCGACTTCGGTGCCGCTGTCGTCGATGACCTTCGCCTCGCAACACAGGCCCGGCAAACCCGTCGATCCCGCACGCGCTTCGCCGCCGAGCCGCGTATAGACCGCGGTCGGGCAGGTTTCGGTGGAGCCATAGACCTGCAGCACCGGAATGCCGCGATCGGTGAAGCGCGCGATGAGGTGCGGCGGTACGATGCTGGAGCCGGTGGAGATGGCTTTCAGGCAGGTGAGATCGGTCGTCGCCCAGGCCGGATGCTCGCTCACGGCCTGAATGGTCGCGGGCACAAGCACGGTCAGTGTCGGCCTGTGATCGGCGATCGTCGCCAGTGCGGAGTCCGGTGTGAAGCGCGCATGGATGGTCACGGTGGCGCCGTGATGCAGGGCCGGCGTGGTCTGGATGTTGAGGCCGCCGACATGGAAGAAGGGAAGCACGGTGAGTACATGATCGTCGGATGTGAGGCCATGCATGTGCTGGCTCATCACCCCATTCCAGAGCAGCGCTTCCTGGCGCAAGACAGCGCCTTTCGGACGGCCTGTGGTGCCGGATGTGTAGACGATCAGCAGCGGGCAGGAGAGATCGGTATGCGGATTGCTGCCGTCGCCGGAGGCTTTAGACAGCAGGGTCTCGAATGTCTGGGCCGGTGCAGGCGGCACGAAGTCCAGCGCAACGACACGCGTATCCGGCAACTCGGTCGCAAGTTGCGGCAAGATCGCCGCAAAGCCTTCTTCCAGCACCAGCACCTTCACCGATGCATCGGAGAGGATGAACAACTGCTCCGCCACCGCGAGCCGCCAGTTCAGCGGCACCAGGATCGCACCGAGCCGCGCGCAGGCATAGAGCAGGACGAGATAGTCCGGCCGGTTGAGGCTGAGGATCGCGACGCGATCGCCGCGCCCCACGCCGCATTCGGCCTTCAATGCCTTCGCCGTCGCCTCGATCCGCGCGTTGAACGCGGCATAGGTCAGCGTTGTGCCCTCGAAATGAATCGCGGGCTTGTCGGGCGTGAAGGCCGCGTTGCGGGCGATGAGGCTGGAGAGGTCCACGATTACTCGTCTTTCTCGCCGGCCTCATACAGTGCTTCGCGCCCGATACGGTCGAGGCAGAGTTCGGCCGTCCAGGGCAGCATCAGCGCGCCGCAGCGGCTGTCGCGATAGATGCGTTCCAGCGGCAGCGTCTTCAGCATCGACTGGCCGCCGCAGGTGCGGATCGCCAGCGCTGCGAGTTCGTTGGCGCCTTCCATCACGGTGAATTGCGCCGCATAGGCGCGCAGCACCTGTTCCTTGGTGGGATTGGCGCAGGCTTCCGTGACCGCCTGGAACCAGATGCCCTTGATCTGCTCGAGCTTGACCTGCATCTGCGCCACGGCGATCTGCTTGGTCGGATACATGCGGCGCTTCACCGGCGGCATGCCCGGCACTTCGCCGCGCAGATATTTGACGGTGAAATCATAGGACGCCTGAGCGAGGCCCATATAGGTCGGCGACAACGTCATGAACATATGCGGCCAGCGCATCGCGGCCTGGAAATACACGCCGCGCGGCATCAGTGCGGAATCTTCCGGCACGAACACGTCCTTGAAGATCAGCGTGCGCGAGACGGTACCGCGCATGCCGAGCGGATCCCAGTCGCCAACCACGGAGACGCCTTCCGATGTCGCGTCGATCGCGAGATACAGCGTGTTCCGGCGTGACGCTTTTTCACCTTCAGTGATCTCGGTGCAAAGCACGCCGTAGAAATTCGCGGAGCCCGACAGCGACGCAAAGATCTTCTTGCCGTTGACGATCCAGCCGCCCTCGACAGGCTTCGCTTCCGTACCGAATGCGACACCACCTGCAGCAGCCGCGCCGCCTTCGGAGAAGGGCTGCGCATAGATCGCGCCGTCTTCGAGAATGCGCTTGTAGTGCACGGCGCGGCGACGCTCGTGATCGGCGCGGGTCTGTGCGTCCATGTCGAGATCGTCGGCGAGCGGGCCCGACCACAGCGTCGAACAGACATGCATGTTCCAGGTCAGCGCCGTGGCGCCGCAATAGCGGCCGATCTCGGCAGCGGCCAGCGAATAGGTCTGGTAGTCCGCGCCATGTCCACCATTGGCTTTCGGCACCGAGATGCCGAGCAGGCCGGCCTTGTGCATGTCCCGATAATTTTCCATCGGGAAGATCGCCTCGCGATCCCACTTCGCTGCACGCGGCGCGAAATTCGCCTGCGCCAGTTCGCGCGCCTTGGTGATCAGCGCGGCCTGCTCGTCATTGAGACGAAAGGCCTTGGGATCGAACATCGGCTTGTCGAGCACAATGCCATCGGCTTTGGGAGCAGGGGCGTTCATGAGGATGATCCCGAGAGGTTGTGATAGGTCTTGAGGAAGTCGGCGAGAACGTCGTTGAATTCCTGCGGGCGCTCGAAACTGGCGAGATGGCCGACGCCTTCGAGCTCCACATAGGTCGCGCCCGGCACCATGGTCGCCATCTTCGCCATGGTTTTTGCAGGCGCGTTGTTGTCCTTGGAGCCCGACAGCAGCAGCGTCGGGACCTTGATGTCGGCGATCTCGGTGCGGAGGTTGAAGCCGATCATCGACATCATCGATGCGCGATAGGTGTCGGGCTTCACTGCCGCCATGCAATCGCGTGCGAGTTCGAGGCCTTTTTCATCGGCATCATCGCCGATCAGGCCGGCGACGAGTTTCGGTGCCATCGACACCATGGTCTCGCCGCGATCCAGCGGGCCGAGGCGTGCATCGATAAAGTTCTTCTGCCACTCGCCATCGGAACTGCCGAACACGGAGGTTGTCTGTGCCAGCACAGCGGCGCCAGCCAGATCGGGATAGTCATGCAGGAAGCGCTGTACGATCATGCCGCCAATGGAGTGGCCCACCAGCACGGGCTTCTTGGCGCCGACCTGTGCGAGAAAATCCTTTAGCGCTGCAGCAAAGCCAGGAATGCTGGGCTCATCAAGCTGCTGCGATCCGCCATAGCCCGGCGCGTCCCAGCCGATGGTGAAATAGCGATCGCCAAACGTGTCGATCTGGTTGCGCCAGCCGCGGCCGGCGCCGCCGATCCCGTGCAGAAACACCAGCGGCGTCATCGACGCATCGCCTTTGGCTTCATAGCCGAAGCGGCCGTCCTTGGTTGTCAGGGCTTGTGAGTTCGGCACGTGATGGCCTCCTGTACGAGCGGACAGGCTGAGCCTAGCATGTCCGAGATATATGAAAAGCGATAGTTTTAGACTTAAAGGGTCTAGAATTGCCTAGCGTAGATGCAATGCAGCATCAATTTTCAGCGGTTTGATGTCGAGGTGGATTTCCGCATTGCGGCACGCGCGACAAACATGCCGATGCTCTTGCCGGAAATTTCTTTAGGTTTAAAACAATCGCCAGATCGCGCGAGACAGGGAGCCCGCCATGCCCGACACGACATTTCTCACCTGGCCGTTTTTCGAGGACCATCACCGCACGCTTGCGAGTGATCTGTCACGCTGGGCGGCGGACAATGTCGCCGGCCGCGGCGAGCATCACGACACCGACGGCTCCTGCCGC
>CALRZK010000452.1:0-4023 GCA_943372615.1 Bradyrhizobium ivorense
GCCTGATCGAGGAACGAAAACGGCGGCGAGCTCTCGCGATAGCCGAGCTTCACCGCCTTTGCTGTCTTGATGGCGGACAGCGTAGGGCTCAGTCCCTCGCCCGCCGTCTGCGCGTGACCGACACCTGCGAGCAGCAGCGCCGCCAGCAGGCCGCCCGACAGGGATGCGATGCAGCGCATGGCCGGCCTCATCCATGTCCGAGTGCGGGAATCTCTCCGGGCACGGCATCGCCGGCCACGATGTCGTCGGGTCCAAGCTCGTGCTCGGGCGCCAGTTCGCCCTCCCATTTCGCGACCACCGCCGTCGCCAGCGAATTGCCGATCACATTGGTGGCGCTGCGGCCCATATCCAGGAAGGTGTCGATACCCATGATCATCAACAATCCGGCCTCGGGAATGTTGAACTGCGCCAGTGTCGACGCGATCACCACCAGCGAGGCGCGCGGCACGCCGGCGACGCCCTTCGAGGTGATCATCAATGTCGCCAGCATCGCGAGCTGGGTGCCGAGCGACATCTCGATATGATAGGTCTGGGCGATGAAGATGGCGGCGAAGGTGCAATACATCATCGTGCCGTCGAGATTGAACGAATAGCCGAGCGGCAATACGAAGCTCGATATGCGCGACGAGGCGCCGAAGCGATTGAGCCCTTCCAGCGTCTTCGGATAGGCAGCTTCCGAACTCGCGGTGGAGAAGGCGATCATCAGGGGCTCGCGGATCAGCCGCAGCAGATGGCTGTAGCGCGGCCCGATCACGATGAAGCCCACGGTAATGAGGATCGCCCACAGGATCGCCAGCGACAGATAGAATCCGCCCATGAAGACGATCAGCTTCCACAGCACGCCAAGTCCGTTCTTGGCCACCGTCGCCGTGATCGCAGCCCACACCGCCAGCGGCGCGAACAGCATCACATAGCCCGTCACTTTCAGCATGATGTGGCCGAGATCGTCGATCAGCGCCAGCATCGGTTTGGAACGTTCGGGCATCGCGCCCATCGCCACCGCGAAAAAGATGGCGAAGATCACGATCTGCAAAATCTCGTTCTGCGCCATCGCATCGGCGATCGAAGTCGGGATCAAATGGGTGAGGAATTTCTCGATCGAGAAGGCCGAGGTCTGCAGGCCCGTGGATTGTCCCGCCGCCGGCAGCGTGCCGGGGAAATTGGCGCCGGGCTGCAGCAGGTTGACCATCACCAGGCCGAGCAACAGCGAGACGAACGAGGCGGTGATGAACCAGCCCATGGTTTTTGCGAAGATGCGGCCGAGCTTGGAGCCCGAGCCCATATGGGCGATGCCGCCGACCAGCGTGGCGAAAACCAGGGGCGCGATGATCATCTTGATCAGGCGCAGGAACAACATGGCGATCAGGTTGACGTCGGCGGCGATCTCGCCGCGGCTATCGGGCAGATAGTTGAAGACCAGCGATCCCATCACGATGCCCAAAGCCATCGCGATCAGAATGTATTGCGTAAACCTGTTCGACATTCCGAACCCCCGTCACACACATTCCCGGCTGCGACAGTCTGTCATATTGATTACGATGCGCAACAGCTTTGGTGCGACGGAGCCGATTTGGTATCACTGGCCGGCATTCGGCATTGTGCGATGCCGCGCCGCCGCTTAGCGTCGAACTACAAAATCTGTGCAGGTTGATTGCGCGTTACGCAGCGACTGCAACAAAGAACGACAATCGCGAGGGAGAGACGATCATGAGCGACAGCATCAACCGGCAGGTTCTTCTGGTGGAGAAGCCCGCAGGCAAACTCGGCCCGGAACATTTCAAACTCATCGACGGCCCGATGCCGGAGCCGAAGGACGGCGAAGCGCTGCTGCGCGTGCGCTACATTTCGCTCGATGCCGCCAATCGCGCCTGGATGCATGGCGCCACCTATCGCTCCGCCGTGGAAGCCAACAGCGTGATGGCCGGCGGCGGCATCGCCGAAGTCGTATCGTCGAAGTCCGATGCGCTGAAGCCCGGCGACATCGTGTTCGGCGACACCGGCTGGCAAAATTATGCGGCCGTACCGGCGAAGCATCTGACCAAGATGCCGCGCATGGAGCCGCTGACGCATTTGCTCTCGATCTATGGCATCGCCGGCCTCACCGCTTATTTCGGCCTGCTGCATGTGGGCCAACCGAAAGAAGGCGAGACAGTGGTGGTTTCCGCGGCCGCCGGCTCGGTCGGCTCCATTGTCGGCCAGATCGCCAAGCTCAAGGGCTGCCGCGTGGTCGGCATCGCCGGCGGCACCGACAAGTGCAAATGGTTGACCTCCGAACTCGGCTTCGATGCTGCTGTCGATTACAAGGACGGCGCCGTGTTCAAGGCGCTGAAGGCCGCTGCGCCTGATGGCATCGACGTCTATTTCGACAATGTCGGCGGCGACATTCTCGAAGCCTGCCTGCCGCAGATGAATCTCAACGGCCGCATCGCCTGCTGCGGCGCCATCTCGCAATATGACGGCGCGCCTTCCGCCACCGGCCCGCGCGGCGTGCCCGGCCTGATCGTGGTGAAGCGCCTCACCATGCAGGGCTTCATCGTGATGGACTACATGAAGCAGCGCGATCAGGCACTCAGCGATCTGCAGGGCTGGGTGTCGTCGGGCAAGATCAAGGTGCTGGAGGATGTGATCGATGGCATCGAGAACACCCCGCAAGCGTTGATCGGATTGCTGGCGGGAGAGAACCGCGGCAAGCGGATGGTGAAGGTGTAGTTCGCTTGTCCCTCCCCGGAGCGCAGCGACTGGGGAGGGTGGATCGAAGCGAGCGTTCAGCGAGCTTCGAGACGGGTGGGGTCTATCCCCACGTAACGTCCTTCCGTGGGAAGAGACCCCACCCGGCGCTACGCGCCACCTACGACGGACGAATTCGTCCGTCGGACCCCGCTGCGCGGCTCCGCCGCTTGGGGGAGGGAAAAGCCCGTATCAATAATCTTTCAGCAGCCGCTCGATGTAATCGAGTTCGAGCTGCGGGCGGGTGGTGTCTCCGAGGCGGCGGCGGAGCTCTTCCAGAATTCTCCGCACGCGCTGCACGTCGATCTCGCCGGGGATCTTTACCGACAAATCGTCGCCGAGATCGCGACCGCGCAGCGGGCGGCCAAGCGGGTCGCTGTTACGAGCGGCGCCCTGCTGGCGGCCGGGATTGTTGCCCGGACCGTCCTGCCCACCTTCGCCCTCGCCCTGCTGCATCTGCTGGGCGAGGCTCTGCGCGCCCTTGCGCAGCGCGTCGAGCGCGCGGCCCTGCGAGCCCACCGCACCATCGGCATCGCCGTCACCGAGCTGGCCACCGGCATCGCCCATGGCGCCATCGGCATCTCCGAGCCCGTTGCCGTCATCGCCATCCTGATCACCGCCCTGGCCTTGCTGTCCCTGCTGCCCTTGCTGACCCTGGCCTTGTTGCCCCTGCTGGCCTTTCTGTCCCTTCTGACCCTGGCCCATGCCCTGGCGCGCCAGCTGCTCCTGCAGCTTCTTGAGGCGGTCGCGCAGGTTCTGCTGATCCTGCTGCAGGTCGCCCATATTCTTGTCGCCCTGCTGGCCACGGCGGCGCTCGCCGCGCTGGTCCTGGCCTTCCTTGAAGGTCTTGTCGCGGAGCTGCTGCTGCTTGCGGATCATGTCGTTGAGTTCGTTCATCGACTGCTGCATCTCGTCGTCGCCGCCCTGGCCGGGCTGCGCCATCTGCAGATTCTCCAGCATCTGCTGCATCTGTTCGAGCAGCTGCTTGGCCGCATCCTTGTCGCCGGAGCGCGACAGCCGCTCCATGCGCTCGATCATGTTGTTGAGATCCTGCTGCCGCATCACTTTTGTATTTTTGTCGAGCGGGCGCGCGAGCTGCTGCGGATTCTGCTTCATCTGCTCGGCGAGCTGCTTGAGGAACTTGTCCAGCGCCGCACGCAGATTCTCGGTGAGCTTCTTGATCTCCTCGTCGCTGGCGCCGCGTTCCAGCGCCTGCTTGAGCGCGTCCTGCGCGGCCTTCAGCGCCTTGTCCACATCGGTGATGTCGCCGTCCTCGATGGTGACCGCGAGCGACCA
>CALRZK010000453.1:0-4021 GCA_943372615.1 Bradyrhizobium ivorense
GATGCGATTCATTGATGAATTCAGCTCATGAACACATGGAATAAATAGCGGATTAATTCAATTCTGGCGAGCCCCTAGTCTCCTCCCATCAACCCGGCGATGTCGCGGGGCCAATCAAGGAGAGACGATCATGCGTGTCTGGTTCATCACAGGAGCATCTCGCGGTTTCGGCGCCCTCATCGCAGCAGAAGCCCTCGCTCAAGGCGACGCCGTCGTCGCTACCGCCCGCGATCCCGCAGCTATCACCGCGCGCCTCGGCCGCCACGAGCGACTGCTCGCCACTCGCCTCGACGTCACCAGGGAAGAGCAGGCGCATGACGCGGCCGGTCTCGCGGCGAAGACGTTTGGCCGTATCGATGTGCTGGTGAACAATGCTGGCTATGGCCTGCTCGGCGCCGTCGAGGAAGCCAGCGCTGTGGAAGTCGAGCGGATTTATGCGACGAACGTGTTCGGCCTGCTCGCCGTGACCCGCGCCGTACTCCCGCATATGCGCCGGCAGCGTTCGGGCCACATCATGAATGTCTCGTCGATCGGCGGTTATGCGGGATTTCAAGGCTGGGGAGTCTACGGCTCAACCAAGTTCGCGGTGGAGGGCATCAGCGAAGCATTGGGCGCCGAAGTCGCGCCGCTCGGCATCCATGTCACCGTCGTCGAGCCCGGTTTCTTCCGCACCGATTTCCTCGATGATAATTCGCTCGTTCGCACGAAGCTCGAGATCGACGATTACAGCGCCACGGTCGGCAAGACCCGCGCCCATGCGGCCGATGCCAATCACGCCCAGCCCGGCGATCCCAGCAAGCTCGCTCGCGCCTTCATGCAGCTTGCTGCAGCGAATACTCCGCCCACTCGCCTGCCGCTCGGCAGCGATACTGTGGCACGCATCGCGGCCAAGCATGCGCATGTGGACACCGAGCTTGCAGCATGGCGCGATCTCGCGACCTCGACTGATTTTGCGCCAGCGACGACGTGACGACGTTCAAACGACGCTGCTAGATATTCAGCGATGGCGCGTCGCCCGCCACGAAGCGCCAGTTCGCACAGGCACCATCCAGCGGCGCCGACAGCGCCGTTTTCTCAAACCTGATTTGCTTCCAGTCTCCCGGCACTGGCGTAAATGCGAAGCCTGCCTTTCGCGCCAGTGCCAGCATTTCATCATTGGAACGCAAGGTCTCGCCAAAGAATCGATCAGCACCAAGGGCTGCCGCGCGGCATTCGAGATTGTCGAGCAAAGCCGCGCCGATGCCCTGCCTCTGCATGGTATCGGCGATCGACAGACCGATCTCGACGCTGTTTGCTCCGGCGTCGATGGCATAACACGCCTCGCCGATGACGGTCTCCCGGCCATCGCGCTGGATCGTTGCAAGCAGGGAAAAACCATCGTTCTCGCCGACGTGGATGAAGCGATCGAGCACACCAGCCGGCAACTCGCTCGCAGCGCCCATCAGCCGATTGTAGCGCGAACGCGTCGACAACCCGCGAAAGTAGGACTGCAACGCATCAGCGTCCGCGACTTCTGCAAAACGCAGGGTGACGACCTCACCACTGCGTGACAACACGACGTCCGAGTAACGGCCGAGGTCACTGAGATCGATATGTTTCATGACAGCCTCCCGCGACGCCGACGGGCTTCAGGCCCGCCAGAACGGCTTGTCGGCTTCCGCCAGCATTTCCGACCAGCTGAGGCCGAGATCATGGAGGTCGCGCTCCGTCCACTCTGCCAGTTCACGGCGCTGCTGATAGCGCTGGCGCCATGTCCGCAACGTATCGACCACTCCGGACAGGCTTAGCGTAACATGATGATTTGTCATCGATTCATGGGTGCAAATAGACATTTCGCTCTCCTGAAGCTAAATCTACGCACAGAGATATCGGCCTGAATGGCATTTCAAACAAACGACATTGTGCATCGCAATACATGAGATAAACTCATGGTATGGGCCGATCCGACGGGAGAGACGCCATGAGCCCCAGACTGCCGTCCCTGAACGGCCTGCGTGCCTTCGAGGCGGCTGCTCGGCATCTCAGCTTCACCATTGCGGCGGATGAGCTGAACGTCACGCAGACGGCCATCAGCCATCAGATCAAGCGTCTGGAAGAAGAACTCGGCGTCAAACTCTTCATCCGGCAGAACCGCACTCTGGCACTCACCGAACAGGGCCGCGATTACCTGCCAGGTATACGCGCCGCATTTAATGACCTGCGGCTCGCCACGGATCGCCTGCTGCATCGTGATCGCGATCATGTGCTGACCGTGAGCACGCTCGCATCCTTCGCCTCAAAGTGGCTGCTGCCGCGGCTGTCCGCTTTCCAGCAAGCGAATCCGCATATCGACGTACGCATCACCACTTCAACGGCATTGGTCGATTTCAAGAGCGGCGATGTCGATGCCGCCATCCGCTATGGTCGCGGCCAGTGGCCGGGCCTGCGTGCGGATTGGCTGACGGCGGATCACCTGTTTCCTGTGTGCAGCCCCAAACTGCTGATGGGCGATCGCCCTTTGCGAAAACCCGAAGACCTCGCGCGCTACACTCTGCTGCACACCAATGCCAGCCACGACGACGACTGGCGCCTCTGGCTCACCGCCGCGGGATTGCCGAACAACATCTCGAAGCAACCCGCGCTCGGCTTCGACCTGATCTTCATGACCCTGCAAGCCGCCATCGACGGCCTCGGCGTCGCCGTCGGCCGCACCACCTATGTGGAGGGCGACCTCGCATCCGGTCGTCTGGTGATGCCGTTCGATATCCGGTTGCCCGCCGATGCCGGCTTCTATCTGGTGTCGCCCGAGTCCAGCGCGGACACGCCAAACCTCCGCGCCTTCCGGGAATGGCTGCAGTCGCTCGGGCCGCCCAAAGCCTAGCCATTTCGGGTTGGCCCACCCGGCCCAACTGTGGCAGATTGCCGCAGATCGGCAGCGTCAGGCTGCCCGGCCGCGCATCTTGCCGGTCGCAAGGATGCCGGGAGGATGCCACATGGATGCCACAAGAAATACCGTGCCGGACGCGGTTTCGACGCCCCAGATCAAGTCACGTCTTGCGGCCATATTGCGGGCAACCAGTGGCAATTTCCTTGAACAGTTCGACTTCTTCCTCTTCGGCTTCTACGCCAGCGCCATCGCAAAAGCCTTCTTCCCGTCCGAAAACGAGACCGCCGCCCTCCTCAACACTTTTGGTGTGTTCTGGCTCGGCGCATTGATGCGTCCAGTCGGCGCAATCGTGCTCGGCGCTTACATCGACCAGATCGGGCGTCGTAAGGGACTGATCGTGACCCTCGCCATCATGGCCGCCGGCACGGTCACCATCGCGGTGTGTCCGACCTATGCCAGCATCGGCGTCGCGGCGCCGATCATCGTGCTGATCGGGCGTTTGCTGCAGGGGTTCTCCGCCGGCGTCGAGCTTGGCGGTGTGTCGGTTTATCTGTCGGAAATCTCCACGCCCGGCAATCGCGGCTTCTACACATCGTTCCAGTCGTCGAGCCAGCAGGTGGCGATCTTCGTCGCGGCGATCATCGGCTTCGTGCTCAGCGAATTGATGCCGAAGGAGATCGTCGATGCCTGGGGCTGGCGCATTCCGTTCTTCATTGGCTGCATCATCATTCCCTTCCTGTTTTTCCTGCGCCGAACGCTGGAGGAAACGCCGGAATTTTTGAAGATGAAGAAGCATCCGACAGCCCGCGAAGTGTTTGCGTCAGCTGCCGCCAATTGGCGCATCGTGCTGCTCGGCATGATGCTGGCCACCATGACCACGGTGACGTTCTATTTCGTCACGGTCTATACGCCGACCTTCGGCAAGAATGTGCTGAAGCTCTCCACGCAGGATGCACTGATCGTCACCTGCCTGATCGCGGTCACGAACTTCATCTGGAATCCGGTCGGCGGCGCGTTGTCCGATCGCATCGGTCGCAAGCCGGTCCTGCTCACCATCACTTGCCTCGCTTTCGTCACCGCCTATCCCGCGCTGAGCTGGCTGGTGAGCGCACCGAGTTTTGGCAAGATGCTCGCCGTCGAAATGCTGTTCTCGTT
>CALRZK010000454.1:0-4001 GCA_943372615.1 Bradyrhizobium ivorense
GCACCGTACTGCCCGGCAGCGTCAAGGTGTTCTTGGTATCGCTGACAGCGCCGGACCAGATGAATTCGCCGGTGGTGATGGAGGCCTTGTCGCCGGCCGCGCCATAGCCGTAAATCGCCGGCGCGCCGAAAACGAGACGATCGAGCGACGATTTTCCGGTTTCCGGATTCAGCGTATTGAGATCGACCGAACCGAAGATGTTCACCGCCTCGCGCGCATTCAGCACCAGGGCCTCGAGCGCGGGAGCGCCGATACTGGTATTGCCGCGCAGGAGATTGGCCAACACGGTCTGGTTCAGCGCCATGCCCGGCGGCAACTGATGCGCCGCTTCGGCTGCCGCCAGCGCCTCGGCCGTGCCGAGATTGACGGCGGAGACACCCAGCACGAGATTGCGGGTGCCATAGCGCAGGCTGTCGCGCAGCGTGAAAGCGGCATTGGTCGCCGCGCCGATGGTGCCTTCCGAATAAAGCTGCGTTTCGCCTGCGCAAATGGCAACGCAGCCGCCGACATCGATGGCCACCGGACCATTGTTGAATTTCGACGTCGTGCTCGGTGGCAGCAGATCGATGAAGCCGTTGGAGACGACGAACACCGCCTGCTCGGTCGGCGTATAGACATAACCGTTGCGGGAATCGAACGGCACCGCGCCGCGGCCGAGTGTCGTGATGGTCGCGCCCTGCTCGATCACGATACTGCCGGCGTCACGATTGGTCTGTCCGGCGATCAGGAACACTTCGCCCGCCGACAGCGTGGCGCCCGAGCGGATAACGACGCCGTTCGATGCATTGAGGCCGAACGCGACCTGGTTGCTGCCGTAACTCACCGCGCCGCCGGTGGTGAGGCCGCCGCCGATGGCCATGCGGCCGGCGCCGAAAGCATTGAGCTGATCGGCATAGATGGCGACTTCCCGGGAGCCGGAAACCGGAGCCTGCCCCGCCGCGAGGATTTCAATATTGCTCCTTGCATCGCTACGCACCGACAGCGTGCCGCCATAGCCCTTGCTGCCGGCTTCCGGCGCGAACAGCGCCTCGCCTTGGAAACTCAGCGCCGCCTTGCCGGCGATGCCCGCCCCCGGCGACAACATCAGCTCCAGCAGTTTGGCGTCGGATGTGATCATCGCACGCGGGAAGGAACGTCGCGCCGCATCGGCCGTCACGAAGGAATTGTAGTCCATCTCGTTGAAGGCGGAATGCGTGCGCACCTTGTCGCCGGGGGTGATGAGCAGCTGCGTCGGCAGCGACGCACGGACATCGGTATGGGCGATGCCAAGATGGCCGCTGGCGATATAGGTGCCGATTTGCGTCGGAGTCGGCGCGAAGCCCATAGTCAGTTGCTGACCGATCTCGACGCGGAACGCGCCGGGGATGAGCGCATAGTTCGACGGCAGCAGCGTATAGGTTCCGGCTGGCAGGCCCGGCACGCCCGCAGGCACCGTGACCTGCTGGCCGATCGCCGGCGTGCCGGCGCTGTCTTTGGCTGCGGCGATCGGCGCAATGCCGCTAAAGCCCGGCACGATCGCATAGACGGCATTGTTGGCATGGCTGTAGTCAAAGGCCGGATTGGCATTGACGAGCGGCGTGGTGAGGATATTGACCGAACCTCCGCGGCCGCTGAAGAAGCCACCGCCAAGCACACGGCCGCCGCCCGACAGATCGAGCACGGCGCCCTGAGCGACATCGATCGCGAGGCCGCGCAGCGAGATGCCGCGGGTCATGGCCGCGCTATTGTCGGTGCCGAGCGCATCCGCCAGAACGACATCGGTGCCGTTAAACTTATAGGTCAGGCCATCGATGGTGCCGCCATAGGGCAGCACCAGACCCGCCGCGCTTACCGAGGTCATGCTGCCGGGCAGGATATTTGTTTGCGAGCCCTCGAACGGCGCCCCCGACACAAATGATTTGCCGACCGCGATCATACCGAGCGGCGCACGAACAACACCGCCCTGATTGACCACCGCACCTTCGAGCCGGATCACGCCGAACACCGAATAAGGCATGGCCGGATCGGTGCCCGGCATGCGCGCAAGCGTGAGCGTGTCGCCGGCCTCGACCAGCGCCCCGACGCTTGTGCCGGGATAGAGCTGCGCCGCCGTCACGGTCAGATTGACCGGCGCGGACAGGACCGAATTGATGCCACCACCGATCGCCAGCTCACCGGGATTTTTGAGCATGCGGACATCGCCGCGGCTGGTCAAAGCCACATCACGGAAACCGCCGCGGACATAGCTCTCCTCGGTCACACGCACTCTGCCTTGCGCGCCGGCGAAATAGGCGCCGCGCACATCGATCCAATCTGCCGTGATAGCAAGCGAGGCGGCATCATAGTCACGCGACGGGACCGATTGCTCGAATCCCGGCATGATCTTGTCGCTGCCTTCGAAGCCAGCCGTGGCCGGTGCCTGGCCGAGCAGCACATAGGGCGCCGCGATGCGCACAGTCGCGTCGCGCGCAGTACTTTCAGCGACACCAATGCCGGCGTGAATGCGCAGGCTCTGCGACAATGAAAGGTCGATGCCGCCTTCAAACGTGACAAGACCATTGGCCATCAGCGCCAGATTGCCGAAGCCGCCGCGGGAGATCTGGTCGACCCCGAGACGAACCTTTCCATACGCCAAACCGGCGTCTCCGGGCTGCATTTGGTCGGAAATCGTGCGGCCGCCTTGCGTCATCACGATGGCAATTTCGCGGGGCGCCATCACCACTGCATCGGGCTGCGATGACTTCGAATAAGCCGCGCCGGTGAGCGCAAGCTTGAGTGTTCCCCCCGCAGCGCCCTCACCGCCGGCAGCGGCGCGCAGGGTTCCATCGAGCACGAGGCCATTGGCCGATTGCAGGCTGATGGTGCCGCCATTACTGGCGACGTTCAGCGGCGAGGACGATTTCGTAAGACCGGTGCCGGCCAGGTCGATCGTCGCTCGCGCGCCCGATGCATCGAGCAATGCTCCGGCGCGGATCACGACGAAGGAGTCCGGCGCCTTGGTGAGCGTCAAATCTTCAAAATCCACGCCGCCGCCAATGGCGATGGTGCCGCCATTTCTCACGATACCGTAGCTGCGGCCCTGCGCATCCACCGCAGCGAAGGCGCGGGCGGCGACGTCGAGCACGGCATGGTCGCCGATCCAGATCGAGCGGCCATGTGCCGACTTGTCGTAGTTATCGAGCAGCAGATGATCGATGGCGATCTCGCCGCTCCAGGCATTCAGGCGACCATCGACGGTGATCTGGCCGGGCGCAGCAATGCTGATCTTCTGGCCGGGATCGACAGCGATGGTGGCATCGCGCTCGACGGTGATCTCCGCGCCGAGATCTCCGGCAAGCAGTTGCGCCGGGCTGGCGCGCAGCGCGAGGCTGGCGCCCTTGCGCTGCGTGAGCGCACCCTTCATCGCATTTTCGAGCATCAAGGGCGGCAGGCCGAGCGCGAGCGAGGCGGTGCCCAGTGTGTAGACCGGCATCACCACATCGAGCTGCGTGCCGGCAGCGACCGTGACGCCGGCATGGCCATTGATGGCGTAGTTCGCAAAACCGGTCTGGAACAGCGCAGGATCGAGCCGCAATGTGCCGGCTGCGGCCGTGCCGCCGATAATGATCTTGCCACCGGTTTCAATATCGAGCTTGCCGCCGCCGGCAACGCCGTAGCCGCGGATCTCCCCATCCAATGTGAGACGGCCGTTGCGTGCGCTGCCCATCACTTCGGCGCGAAGCGCGACATTACCGCCTTTGCCGCCGGTGAGCTTGCCGCCACGCAGGAGTGCCCCGCCCGACGAAACGTCGATCACGCTCCCCTTTGTGATCGTCACGTCGCCGCTGCTCGCAAGTGATACCGAGCCGCCATCGACGAAAGCGTACCCTTGCGCAGTCAGATCCAGTGCCTGATTGATCCACACGCCGCGCAGATCGATGGACGCGCCGGAGGCCAGCTTCACCTCGGCACGACCGCCGCGCAAGAGAGCGACCTCGTTCGACCCAACTCCCGAGCTACCGAACACATTCGTCGCGCTGAAC
>CALRZK010000455.1:0-3985 GCA_943372615.1 Bradyrhizobium ivorense
TGCCGGCCGAGATCGATGTCGGGGAAACTTCAGCAGTGGTCATCATGGCGCTGACGCTGTCCTTCCTCGCCACGCTGTATCCGTCCTGGCGCGCCGCGCGACTCGATCCTGTCGACGCGCTGCGATACGAGTGAGTGGCTGAGATGGCGCAGGGGGAAGAAGATACACCGGCTCTGTATCTGCACGAAGTCAAACGGCAATACACCCAGGGCGAAAGCGTCCTGACCATTCTCGACAATGCGAAGCTTGGTCTGTGGGCCGGGCAGTCGGTGGCGCTGGTGGCGCCGTCGGGCTCGGGCAAGTCGACGCTGCTGCATATCGCCGGCCTGCTGGAGAGCCCCGACGAGGGCGAAGTCTATGTCGGCGGCACCGCGACGCTGGGTCTGTCGGATGCCGAGCGCACGCAAATTCGCCGTACCGATATTGGTTTCGTCTATCAGTCGCATCGCCTGCTGCCGGAATTCACGGCGCTGGAAAACGTGATGCTGCCGCAGATGATCCGCGGGCTGAAGCGCAAAGAGACGATCAATCGCGCCAAGGAAATTCTCGCTTACCTCGGCCTCGGCGAGCGCATCACCCATCGTCCGGCCGAACTCTCCGGCGGCGAACAGCAGCGTGTCGCGATCGCCCGCGCCGTCGCCAATGCACCGCGGGTGCTGCTGGCCGACGAGCCGACCGGCAATCTCGATCCGCACACCGCGGATCACGTCTTCAACGCGCTGATGCAGCTGGTGAAGGCCACACGCGTGGCGATGCTGATTGCGACCCATAACATGGAACTCGCCGGCCGCATGGACCGCCGCGTCTCGTTGGAAAACGGCAAGGTCATTGAGTTGCCGTGAGGCGGTTTTCTCCCTCCCTCAAGCGGCGAAGCCGCGCAGCGGGAGGGGGGCGAGAAGCGAGCGTTCAGCGAGCTTCGAGACGGGTGGGGTGCTTCCCAACTCTGACGTTACGTGGGGATAGACCCCACACCCCCGCCTATCGGCGGACCCTCCCCATTCGCTTCGCTCCGGGGAGGGAGGCCACGCGCTTCGGCGCGTCATTTCCGATCAACATGTCAAACAGCCACGCTCTCGCATTCTCGCGGCGCTGGAGCGTCCGAGGTGTGAGCAGTTGGTTTCGCTCCATCGCTGCGCGCCTGCGCTCGACCCCTCCTACGAGACCGCAGATCGCCAAAGAAAAACGGCCGGCAAAGCCGGCCGTTCGATCGTCGCGGTCGATCAAGAACTCAGTAGTTGCGCTGCTTCTTGCGCTTGCGCGGAGCGGGCTGCGCGTCGCCATAAGCGGGCTGCTGGGCGTAAGCGAGGGCCGGGTTCTGGAAGCAGCTCAGGCCGATGCCGGATGCGGTGTTGAAGCACTGCTGATAGGTCGCATAGCTGCAATCATCGTCGCCATAGAGCGAGCGCATGCAGAACGGATAGCCTGACGGTGTGTTGAACGAGAACGGGCCGGGATTGTAACGCTGGGCCGCAGCCGGCGTGACGTCGAGGGCTGCAGTGGCGCCAAGGGCCAGCAAGGCAAACAGAGCTACGCGCATCAAAAGATCTCCATGCCGACTCGCTGCCGGCGGCCAATGTTGTTCCCATCACAAAGCCCGTCGCATGGCTGCTCGTCAACTCACAAGGCGCTTCCGTGCGCCAATGTCGCCCCCTGGACATGATCAGACATGTGATTCTCAGCCAATGAGCAGAAGCGAGCATCCAAAGCGGGCGATGTACAAAAGATGCCCACCAAAAATTGCAGGGCATTGAGGTTAAGCGGGCATTAAAATGATGGCCTAGGTAGGCTTGTAAATGGCGTTCACACATCGCCATGGCGGCCACGATAAGCCCGATCCAACGCAGAAAGATCAGGGAGCTATCGCCATGCTGAACACGGCATTGATTGTGATCTGGCTGGCATTGGGACTATGCCTGGTGCCGATCATCTTCGTTTCGCTCGGGCTATGGGCCAGCAGCAAGATCGAGGATCCCAGAGAGTATCATTAAGTCGCTGCTCAGAGGCTGGTGCTCCTGTCACTGTCCCCGATCGGCCAGAAGGCCGCGCCCCACCGATCTTAACCATCGCGCTGTACAGGTTCTGTTCTCCTGTTCAGCTTCCTTGACTCTTGGAACGGAATGAGAACATTGTTCTTCATCTGTTCACAAGAGACCTCGGAGGCTGACATGCTGAAGACCTTTGTTGAAGAAGCCGCGGCACTGGCATCGATCGTTCTGTTCGTCGGGATGATCGCGGTGTGGGCGCAAGTGATCCCCCAGCTCTGAGGCTGGCGCGGCCGGGCCATCCGGAGCCTGCGTCGGCGGAGGCCGGGAAAACGGGGATGCCTGAAGCGACTGTCCGGTTTGAAATGGACAGTGCGGCGGGCAGGGGCCACGATGGTCCGGCGAGTCGGACGCAATGCGCCGCCGCGTTTCCCGAAGATTTCTGCTGAAGTGGCGACATGTCCGAACCCAAGAGCCCGCGTCCAGCCGTGTCCACGCCCGGATTCGTGCATCTGCACGTCCATTCGGCCTATTCACTGCTGAAGGGGTCCATCAAGGTCGCGAAACTCGCCGACCTTGCCAAGGCCGACCACCAGCCGGCGCTGGCGCTGACCGACATGGACAACATGTTCGGTGCGCTGGAATTCTCGGAAAAGCTCGCCGGTTCCGGCATCCAGCCCATTGTCGGTGTCGAGCTCGCCGTCGATTTCGGCGATCAGGATCCGAATGCGCGTAACGCGCACACGATCATGCAGCCGCGCATGGTGCTGCTGGCGACGCGCGAGCGTGGGTATTCCAGCCTGATGCGGCTCAATTCCCGGGCGTTCCTGGAAACGCCGGTGCATCAGTCGCCGCATATCAAGCTCGATTGGCTGAAGGACGAGGCCGAGGACGTGATCGTGCTCACCGGCGGCCCCGATGGTCCTTTGGCGCAGGCGCTGATCGCCGATCAGGCCGAACTTGCGGCGCAACGCTGCGAGCAGCTCGCGCAGCTGTTCGGCGACCGCCTCTATATCGAATTGCAGCGCCACAATATCGAAAAGGAGCGCCGCGCCGAAGCCGGTCTGATCGATCTCGCTTACAGCCGTGGCATTCCACTGGTCGCGGCGAACGAGCCGTATTTTGCCAGCGCCGACGATCACGAGGCGCATGACGCGCTGCTCTGCATCGCCGGCGGCCGCATCATCGCCGAGAGTGATCGCGAGCAGTTGACGCCCGATCATCGCTTCAAGACGCGCGCTGAAATGGCCGTGCTGTTCGCCGACATTCCGGAGGCGCTGGCCTCCACCGTCGAGATCGCCGAGCGCTGCGCCTATCGTCCGCGTACGCGAAAGCCGATTTTGCCCCGCTTCACTGTCGGCGCCGGCAGCAATGCCGAGGCCGCCGCGCAGGAGGAAACCGACGAGTTGCGCCGCCAGGCGCAGGAGGGCCTCGATCGCCGTCTCAAGGTCCATGGCCTGTCGCAGGGGCGCAGCGAGGAAGACTATCGTGCGCGGCTTGATTTCGAGCTGAACGTTATCGCCCGCATGAACTATGCCGGCTACTTCCTGATCGTGTCCGACTTCATCAAATGGGCGAAGTCGCAGGGCATTCCGGTCGGACCGGGCCGTGGTTCGGGCGCGGGATCGCTGGTCGCCTGGGTGCTGACCATCACCGACCTCGATCCCTTGCAATTCAACCTGCTGTTCGAGCGCTTCCTCAACCCGGAACGCGTCTCGATGCCCGACTTCGACATCGACTTCTGCCAGGACCGCCGCGGCGAGGTGATCTCCTATGTGCAGGAGCGTTACGGCCGCGATCAGGTGGCGCAGATCATCACCTTCGGTACGCTGCAGGCGCGCGGCGTGCTGCGCGACGTCGGCCGCGTGCTGCAGATGCCTTACGGCCAGGTCGACAAGCTGACCAAGCTCGTGCCGCAGAATCCGGCGGCGCCGGTGACGCTCAAGCAGGCGATCGAGGACGAGCCGAAACTGCAGGCGGCGCGCGATGAAGATCCGATCGTC
>CALRZK010000456.1:0-3983 GCA_943372615.1 Bradyrhizobium ivorense
CATCACTGGTGATCATTCCAATATCCGCAGAGGCTCATCACGACCTATAAGTGCCGCTGATATGAGACTACCGCGAAGCGATCGCGTGCCGGCCCATGGATCGTTTCCCGATCGACCGAGTTCATCAGTCCCAAACGACAAAGGAGGACGCGATGAGTGTCGAAGGTAAGGTCAAGGAAGGCGCCGGCTTCGTGAAGGAAGAGCTTTACGAGCACGGCAAGGATCCGGAGAGCAAAAAGAAGGCGCAGGAAGGTCGCGACTTGCGTAACGAGGGACGCGTCGAGGATGGTAAGGCCCCAAAGACGACGCCGCCCGGCTCGGGTCATCCAGAAAAGTGATGAACTCAAAGCCCGCCCTCATCGGCGGGCTTTTTGCTACACAGCCGCATGCGGGAATGTCGGATACCGCACCAAGGCAAATGTCGCGGCGTGCTAGCGCAGGCCATGAGCATCAACGTCTTTCACGGGCACGTGCCCGCCAGAAATCAACACCTGATCGTCACTGGCGCTGGAGCGGCCTCAGGCCACCGCAGCAAGCGGCGTGACATCGTGGCGAGTGATCAGATAGCTCGATTTGATATCGCAGGACCGGCACAGGAAGGTTCGGATTTCATGGCCTGCCCGGTGCGGATGAACGGGCTCGGCAAAGAGGAATTCGCGCCGGCTGTTGCAAGTCGGGCATGGCACCAGGCTGGATGTGGTCATCGCGTGCCCTTTCGAATCGGTTGCTACCTCGGCAATCTTCCAACCGACTGCGTCATCCGGCATCACCTGAATGGGTGAAAGCGCCAGCAACGGATGCGCTTTCGTGCAAAGCATGATAGGGATCGCGCGGTTTCACCGACAGAATGGCCTTGGGTGACTTCGCGACACGCTCCGTTTTTTAGCTATGCGACACAGGCGCTGCTTTGCAGCCTGCTGGCCTGCGCGCAACCAAGAGAGGCGCGCGCTGATACGCGACAGTTATCGCTGATGCCCGATCCGCGCGGTGAATTCATCCGGCTGTGCGCGCCTTTCATGGCGCCACGCTATGCGCGACCGGAAGCGGTGTGCGATTGCGTGCGCGATGCAATGTTTGAACGGGTCGACGATGCTGAGATCCTCGACGCCCTGCTTTACGGCGTCACCGAGCGTGGCGTGCCGACGCTGAGCCGGGCCTGGCTGCAGGCGGAAAAATGGCCGCGGATCGAAAGCACCATGACGGCGATCGCCGAGCCGACCATGGAATGCATGTTCAGCGACCGCACAGCGACGCGCAAAAGGGAATATGTGCCGCCTGACGGCCCGCCTTCGATGCCGCCGGTGCAGGACCTGACGCCATAGTCAAAGACGCCGTTTTCTGCGCAAACTCCGATTTTTCTTGTGGCTTCCTTGCGTCCTCACCATGACCGACTTGCAGCACGACATCGATAGCCGCGAGGAGCGCAAAGCCCTCATTTACTCCATTATCGTCACCGCCTTCGACGCCGCCGTCGGTATCTCGGTGGGGCTCGTCATCAATTCGTCATCTATTGTGTTCGATGGCGTATACTCCGTCATCGACGCGGCCATGACCGGATTGTCGGTCGGCGTCTCCCTGCTGCTGACGCGGGGATCGACTCGCTACTTCCAGTTCGGCTTCTGGCAGTTCGAACCGATGCTGGTTCTGCTCAACAGTGTCGTGCTTGCATTGTCCTGCGGCTATGCGCTGCTTGGCGCATTGAACGACCTCTTCAGCGTTGGCCGATCAGTCTCGTTCGGGCCTGGCGCGGCTTACGGCATCATTGCGGGCTTGTTGGCTTTGGTGATGGCCTATGTGATCGGAACGCGCGCCAAGCGGCTGGATTCCGAATTGCTGCTGATGGATGCGCGCAACTGGTTTGCATCCGGCCTCGTCAGCGTCGCGCTCGGCATCAGTTTCTGGGTGGCGGCGCGGATGCACGGGACGAGCTACGATCATCTCGTGCCCTATCTCGATCCCGCCGTTCTGGCGACGTTGAGCGTGCTGCTGCTACCGTTGCCCCTGCGCGCGTGCTGGCGATCGGTGAAGGATATCATCCAGGTGGCGCCCGTGGATCTGGATGAAGAAGTTCGCGAAATCGCACGCGACATCCAGAAGCGCTATGGCTTCGAGAATTTCTCCAGCTATGTCGCCAAGATGGGCCGCGCGCGCTTCGTCGATATCACTTTCCTCGCGCCTGACGATCTCGGGCCGCGCGAGGTGGATTTCTTCGATGGCATTCGGCGTGAGATCGCCGAGCGGCTCGAGGCCGTGCCGCCGAGCCATTGGCTCAATATCGAATTCACCAGCGACGAAGCGTGGTTGTAGCGCTTGCTATGCCGCGTGCAGCGTCATGGCGCTACGCTTGCGGGCGCGCAGTAGCAGCCATGTGACGACGGTGATGTTGAACAGATTGAAACCGATGCCATTGATGAAGGCAGCGCGATAGGAGCCGGTCGCGTCAAAAATCACGCCAGACAGCCAGCCGCCCAGAGACATGCCGGCGATGGTGCCGAGAATGACGATGCCGACGCGCGTCGCCGCCTGCGAGGCCGGCATCGCTTCGCGCACGATGATCGCATAGGCCGGCACGATGCCGCCCTGGAACAGGCCGAACATCGCCGAGATGATGTAGAGCGAACTCAGCCCGTCAAAGAACAGATAGAAGATCAACGCCACGCCCTGCGCGATGGCGCCGACCAGCAGCGTGCGCAAGCCGCCGATGCGATCGGCGAGAAAGCCGGAGCCGCCGCGGCTGATGATGCCGAGCGCGAGCATGACGGATAGCATCTCGGCGCCGCGCGCCGCGCCATAGCCGAGATCGGTGCAGTAAGCGACGATATGCACCTGCGGCATCGCCATGGCGACGCAGCAGCCGATGCCGGCGATGAAAAGGATTGCCGTTAAAGCATTGTGACTTAGCTTTAGATCGACTTTCGGCGGCGGTGCATTGGCATGGCTGCGGCGCTCGTTGGCGCCCATTTTTGCGCGCAACACGGCGAGCGTGATCAGCGTGAAGACAGTCGTGACGAGCGCAATGCCAAGCTGCGTCGGGCGCCAGCCGAAAGTGAGCATGCCCCAGCTCACCATCGGCGGCCAGAAGGTGCCGCCGATATAGCTGCCGGTCGCGGCCAGCGCCACGGCGATACCGCGGCGGCGCTCGAACCAGTGCGAGGCTTCGGCCATCAGCGGCGCGAAGGTGGCAGATGAGCCGGCGCCGATCAGGAGATGCAGCAGGACGAATTGCCAGAGCGCCGTGGTGAAGGCGGACAGCACATAGCCGATGGCCATCAGCACCGTGGCCATCGCGATCGCCGCGACAATGCCGAACCGGTCCGTCAGCCGCCCGACGACCACGCCGCCGATGCCGAAGCCGGCCATGGTGAAGGTGAAGGCCAGAGAGGCCGCGCCCCGCGTGGCAGCGAAATCGACCTGCACGGCGGGGAGGATCACAACCACCGACCACATGCCGACGGAGCCGAGCGAGCCGACGACGAGGGCCAAAGCAAGGCGGGTCCATGCCTGACGGGAGTCGGGCTGGAAGGCGGGCGTTTCCGGGAAAGTCGTTTTTGAATTCACCTCAGCAGCCTGAAGGGGAGTTCCTTCTAGGTCAAGACGACCTGCCAAAGGATTAGGCATGCGAAAGTGGGGGAATGGGGAAGGATGTTTCGATCTCGCTTGCGGGGCACCGGCAGGAGTGTCCCCTCGCCCGCTTGCGGGAGAGGGTCAGGGAGAGGGCGCCTCCCCAAACTCCGACGTCACGTGGGGCTCCCTCTCCCCGGCCCTCTCCCGCAGGCGGGAGAGGGAGCACTTCCGCCTGCGTCACACCGCCCAAATCACCGTCCGGTTAACCGAAATTAACCCTTTGCTAACCATACACCCGGCAAGAATTGCCCAGTGAAATCGTGTCTCGTCAGCCGATCGGGGGAATGCCCGTGGATGCCAGTGCGGTGCCTCACTTGCGGATCGGCGGCCCACCGGCTGCCAAGCCTACGTTTGGCGCC
>CALRZK010000457.1:0-3977 GCA_943372615.1 Bradyrhizobium ivorense
CACCTTCAGGGTGATGTGGCCGGCCAGCATATTGGCGAACAGACGCACCGAATGCGAAACCGGACGGGAAAGGAAGGAGATGACTTCGATCACCATGATCAGCGGCAGGATGTAGATCGGAATGCCGTGCGGGACGAAGAGTTTGAAGAACTTCAGGCCGTTCTTGTAGATGCCGTAGAGAAACACCGTCAGGAACACCAGCAGGGCCAGCGCGACCGTGACGATCAGGTGGCTGGTGGTGGTGAAGGTGTAGGGAATGATGCCGATCATGTTAGCGGTCAGGATGAACATGAAGAGCGAGAAGACGAGCGGGAAGAAGCGCATGCCTTCTTCGCCGATGCTGCTTTTCAGTGTGTTGGCGACAAACTCATAGGAGAGTTCCGCCATCGACTGGAAGCGCGTCGGGATCAGGTGACGGCCGGCGCTGCCGCCGAGCATCAGGATCGAAATGACGGCGACGGCGCCGAACATGTAAGCCGAGGAATTGGTGAAGGCGATTTCCTGGTTGCCGATATGGCCCAGGGTGAAGATCTTCTGGATCTCAAATTGGTGGATCGGATCGGCCATCCAGCTCGGTCTCTCATCTCAGCCGGAGGGTCCGGCGTTTCCCCGCCGGGATGCCCGGCAATCGATCAGTTGCGCCGTGAGGCGCACGAAATTCAAATTCCACGCCGAAGGCGCAGGTAGATTCTCAGGTCTTCTTTCCGACGCCGGCCGACCGCATCACATTCATCACGCCAGCTGTAAAGCCGAGCAGCATGAACACGATCAGCCCCCAAGGCGATGTCGACAGAAAACGATCGAAGACCCAGCCCAAGATCGTTCCGACGATCACGCCCGCGACCAATTCCGAAGAGAGGCGGAGACCCACCGCCATGGCAGACGCCCTGGCTTGCGGAGTTCCGCTTCCACTGTCGGACTGATCAGCCTGCAATTTGCGATCGCCCAAGGTCTTGGACAGTCGGTCATTGAGGCTTCCGAGCCGTGCGGAAAGCGCAGCCTCATCGGGATCGGGTTGGCTGCCATTGCCGTGATTGCTGCCGTGTTTTCCTGTGCCGTCACTCATATTCCGACACCCGAAAAATGCTGCAATTCCCGGAAAATAACGCCCCGTCGCCCTCTAAAGCCGCGCGGACCATACTTAGCGCCTCATGCCAAGTCAAGATTCGCTGATCGTTGCTTAGTGCTTTGATTCACTTGATTTTATTGGCGAAATTCAAATCTCGCTGCGCGGCGGTGACGCAGCGCGGAAGCGTCTTTCAACATGATCTAGAACGAGGGTCGAAGCAGATCGTAGCCTGGATGGAGCGAAGCGAAATCCAGGGACAGGAGAGACCGTCGAAACGCCGGTCCCCGGATTGCGCTTCGCTCCATCCGGGCTACGCTCACGGCGTTGTTTGATCCGCCGGAGCCTCCATGTCCCAATCCATCGACTACTATTTCTCGCTGCCGTCGCCCTGGGCCTACATCGGCCATAAGCCCTTCATGGAGCTCGTGAAAACCCACGGCCTCACCGTCAATTACAAGCCGGTCTTCCTGGGCGAATTGTTCGCCGAGACCGGTGGCCTGCCGCTCGGCAAGCGTCATCCCGTGCGGCAGCGCTATCGCATGCTGGAATTGCAACGCTGGCGCGAGAAGCGAGGACTGGATTTCAAGCTGCAGCCGAAGAACTGGCCGTTCGATGGCCGGCTTGCCGATGGCACGGTGATCGCCGCGCTGGAAGCCGGGCTCGATCCGGACACCTTCCTGCGCAAGGCCTATGCGGCGGTGTGGGAAACCGAAGAGAATCTCGCCGATCCCGCCGTGCTGGCGCGTCTTGCCGATGAGGCCGGGCTTCCCGGCAAGCAGCTCGTCGAACGTTCGCCGTCGGCGGAGATTTCCGCGAAGTATGAGCAGAACCAGAAGGACGCGCAGGCGGGCGATGTGTTCGGCTCGCCCGGTTATGTGCTGAATGGCGAAGTGTTCTGGGGGCAGGACCGGATCGAGTTAGTGGGTGATGCGTTGAAGTCGAAGCGCGCTGCTTACAAGCAGCCATAGTGCTTTCTTGTTTCACCTCTCCCCACCGGGGAGAGGTCGACACGCGTAGCGTGGCGGGTGAGGGGGCTTCTACAAGCGGCGGTGTTTGCGGCGCCCCCTCATCCGGCTTGCTGCGCAATCCGACCTCTCCCCGGTGGGGAGAGGTGATCCGAGCGTCGCTGTCGTGATAGAGCCAAAGGAGCATCTTCATGCGAAGTGTAGTTCGCGCTCATTCACTCCTCGTTTTGACTGCAATCATGCTGGCGGGCACAGTCAACGCATCCGCGCAGTCGATGCCCGACAGTGAGAATGGCCGCTACGCATTGTCAGCGGTGAAGGATGGCGTCGTACGCCTCGATACGCGCACGGGCACTGTATCGACTTGCACTGATAGCGGCAGCGGTTGGGCCTGTCGCGTGGTGCCGGATGAACGTGCCGCGCTCGATACCGAGATCGGGCGACTGCAGAAGGAGAACGAGTCGCTCAAGACGCAGCTCGCTGCGCGCGACAGTGCGAGCTCCGGCAAAGGCGCAGAGGCTTTGCCGAAGTCGAAGAGCGACGGCGAACGCAAGATCGAAATCCCGCTGCCGAGCGATCGCGACATGGATCGCATGATGAGCACCGTCGAGAACGCATGGCGTCGACTGGTGGAAATAGCCGGCCGATTGCAGCGTGATTACGGCGGTAAGATTTAGACGCTTCATTTGCAACGATGCGAGATGACCCTTGCCCGCGCAACATGCCGTAAGAGATTACGGAGCGTCGCAAAGCCGTGGAAGGGGGCTTCGGTCAACGGTACTTACTTCTCCCGTTTCAAAATCACTTTGCAAAAACTTCGGAACGGGCAGCTTCGCGCGCCGTTGCCCTCACAGACACCACAACAAACGAAGTGAGGAACCGATGAAAAAGATTGTAATCGCCACCACGCTCGCTCTTGCACTTTCGACGTCTGTCGCGGCCGCGCAATCGGCTGCGCCGACGCAGCCGGGGTCGCCGACACCAACGGTTACTCCAGGAACTAGCCAGCATACTGGTCCGGCATCGAACAGTTCAACGGAGATGAACCGTGATAGCAAATCGGATCGCAGCGGCATGACCACGGGTTCGTCGGCAACCCGGACGATGCCAAATGCAGGCGCCGCCGGCGCGGGCAATAATGGCAACTCGATGGGCGGCTCGAACAGTGCTGCCAATCCGAGTAACTCCGCCGGTAGCGGTTCCGGCTCGGCGGGTATGCGCTAAGCCGTCAGCAATTGGAAAGCCCCGGCTGCAAGCCGGGGTTTTTCGCATGACGACGTTTTTTCCAATCACACGCATAATGGGAGCGACTGATGCCCCGATTTTATTTCGATTTGATCGATGGCAAGAAAGTACCCGATCCGGCTGGCCAGATGCTGCGCGACAAAGGTGCCGCAACCCGCGTTGCCGACAAGCTGGCGCGCGACATCTATAAAATCCGACCGGAACTGCGCGGCAAGGATTTCTCGATCCTGGTGCGCGGAGAGGATGGTGAAGAAGTCTATCGCGCCGAGATCGAAGCTGCGGATCAGGTCGCGCAGAACTAATCGTTCTCAGCGCTCACAGGACATCATGATTTGCGATCAAGGCCGATATCCTGACCGTCGCCATGGACGCGGTCGCGATCGGCCTGATCGGTCTTGTCCGCGTCCTTGATGACGGCCTTCTGCTGTTCGCGATCCTTGTCCCTGCGTGGTTCGGCAGGAATATCTCTTGAACTTGGCACCGGCATGGCGTTCTCCCTTGATGTCCAATGGGGAACGCCGGGGATGTTGCTTGGTTCAGCCGGCTGCAAGGAGAGACCATGCCATCTGCCAAATCCATCACGCGCAGCGCGCCGACCGCTGTTACCGCCGATACGGTGGCGTCGTCGGTCCTCATGGTTCAGACGCCTGGCGCGGGCTTTGTCGATTTGACATGCGAGGTCGCGAAATTTTTGGGCG
>CALRZK010000458.1:0-3963 GCA_943372615.1 Bradyrhizobium ivorense
TTGCGGCTTAAGCTGGATTTGTAGCCCGGATGGAGCGCAGCGTAATCCGGGGATGTCGAACGAATTGAAACGCTGGATCCCGGATTGCGCTTCGCTCCATCCGGGCTACGGCTTTCAAATGCTACGCAGCCGTCGCCGGCGGCAGCGCCAGCACCGAATAGATCGCCTGCGCATCGCGCGAGGCGCGCAGCTTCTTGGCGACGTCCTGATCGCGCAGCAGACGTGCGATGCGCGCCAAGGCTTTCAGGTGATCTGCACCGGCACCTTCCGGCGCCAGCAGCAGGAAGACGAGATCGACCGGCTGGCCATCCATCGCTTCGAAATCGATCGGACGCTCCAGACGCGCGAACAGGCCGAACAGCTTGTCGAGCTTCGGCAGCTTGCCATGCGGAATGGCCACGCCATAGCCAACGGCCGTCGTGCCGAGCTTCTCACGCTGCAGCAGCACTTCGAAGATCGTGCGCTCGTTCTGTCCAGTCAAAGCAGAGGCGCGCGCTGCCAGCTCCTGCAGCGCCTGCTTCTTGCTATTAACTTTCAACGCCGGGAGGATCGCCTCGGGCGCTACCAGATCGGTAATTGTCATTGACCGTTCCGAGGAAAATTGACCGTCCGCGGTGAGTTTGGACCAAGACCGGCAGCGTCAAGAAAGACTGTAAGTGGACATCGTTCCCGGTGACGGATCACGCGCCCGGCGTCACTCGCCCGGAACGTAGTCTAGCACCGGAAACCCCCATGCGAAATCCATCGACCGGTATAACCCGTCAAAGGCGGCGGACCATATGCATGGCCCGCCGGGGCGTCAATGGCGTCAGGACGGTTTAATCACCGGAGGATCGACCCAGCCAACGTTCCCGTCGGTCCGGCGATAAACCAGATTCACCCGTCCGGTGCTGCCATGCTGGAACAACACCACCGCGGCACCGGTGAAATCGAGTTCCTCCACCGCCTGGCTGACCGAGAAGCGCTTCAGCGACTTGGTCGACTCCGCGATGATGACAGGCTCGTAACCACTCGCCACCTCATCCTCGTGATCGGGCGCCTCGATAATGTAGCTGGGGGCATCGACAGTCGGCGCGGTGAGTTCGGCGATGGCGACGGCTTCCGCATGCGCCTTGCGCGCAGAACGATCCTTCAGCCGGCTCTTGTAACGGCGCAGACGCTTCTCGATCTGTAGCAGCGCCTGGTCGGCGCTCGCATAGGCATCCTGCGCATTGGATTCGGCTTCGAGTGTCACTCCGGAATCGAGATGCAAAGAACAGTCGGTGCGAAAACCAAAACCGTCTTTGCTCAGTGTGATATGCCCCGAATAATTTCCGTCGAAATATTTACGGAGCACTTCATCCGTGCGCTCGGACACACGGCCGCGAAGGGCGTCGCCAACACTGATGCTTTTTCCCGAGATGCGAAGGGTCATGCTGATACCTCGATTCGATCCAAGTAGGAACCGACAGTATCCCGTTTCCACGGGAGCGCAATCAAGCTGATGCAGTGTCGCGGGACCGGTCGGTCGTCTTTTCGGAATTGGTTTTATCGGACTGAGTGGCGGGCGCCTTGAGAGCATTGCCAAGCATGCTTTGCTTGTCACGGCGGCGCTGCACCGACGACGGAATCCGCATGGCTTCGCGGTATTTCGCCACGGTACGACGCGCAATATCAATGCCGGTTGCGCGCAGGCGTTCCACGATCGTGTCGTCTGAAAGGATCTGTGCCGGGCTTTCTCCATCGATCAATTGTTTGATGTGATGTCGCACCGCTTCGGCCGAATGTGCTTCACCGCCATCGGCCGAAGCGATGGACGCGGTAAAGAAGTATTTTAATTCGAAGATGCCGCGATTGGTCGCCATATATTTATTGGCGGTGACGCGAGAAACAGTCGATTCATGCATCTGGATGGCATCGGCAACAGCCTTCAAATTCAGGGGCCGCAGATGCGCGACGCCTTGCGTGAAGAATCCGTCTTGCTGGCGGACGATCTCTGTCGATACCTTGAGAATGGTTCGCGCGCGTTGATCCAGCGCACGCACCAGCCATGTCGCATTCTGCATGCAATCGGAAAAATACGTCTTGTCGTCGCTCTTACGGATCGTCTTCGACAATTCGGAATAATAAGTCTGATTGACGAGGACGCGAGGCAAGGTGTCACTGTTCAACTCGACGTGCCAGCCACCATCCGGGCCCGGTCGCACATAGACATCGGGCACCACAGTCTGCGCGCGCGACACGCCGAACTTCAAACCGGGCTTCGGATCAAGCCGGCGAATTTCGCCGATCATGTCGGTGAGGTCTTCGTCGTCGACGCCGCAAAGTTTGCGCAGTGATACGACATCGCGCTTGGCGAGCAGATCGAGATTCTCGATCAGCGCCTGCATCGCGGGATCGTAGCGATCCTGCTCGCGCAATTGGATCGCGAGGCATTCGCTGAGATTGCGCGCGCACACACCGGGCGGATCGAAGGTCTGCAGCGTGGCGAGAACAAGCGCGACATCTTCGGCAGACGCACCGAGCTTGTCGCCGACATCTCCGAGATCGGCAGGCAGGTAGCCCGCTTCATCGACGAGATCGATCAGATACTGACCGATCATGCGCTGCGCCTGCGACGTGAAGGCCACCGCAAGCTGTTCGGCGAGATGGTCGCCGAGCGTCACTTCCGCTGCGACAAAGGCTTCGAGATTGTAGTCGTCGTCATTCGAGGCGCCGCCGCCCCATTCGGTATAGGCCGTGGGCGCCGCATCCTGCGCATTGCGCGCGGCAGCATCAGCGGGCTCTTCGGAAAAAACATTCTCGAGACCGGTGTCGAGCGTCTGCTCGATCTCGCTGCGTGAGCCCAGGTCGTTGTTGATCCAGTCGTCGGGCGCCGGTGCGTCGAACCTGCTCTCGCCGTGCTCGGCGAAATCGGAACCATCACCGCTGCCGTCCGAAGCGGAACCGTAATCGTCGGAACGCTCGTAATCGGTGCGTTCCGGGCTCGGCTCGCCTGCTACCGGCGCTTCCGGTCCGTCACTGGCGCGTTCCAGCAGCGGATTGCGTTCGAGTTCATCCTCGACAAATGTGGAGAGATCGAGATTCGACAGCTGCAGGAGCTTGATCGCCTGCATCAGCTGCGGCGTCATCACCAGCGACTGGGTCTGCCGAAATTCAAGTCTCTGCGTCAGCGCCATCGCGGCAAAAACCGATCCAAGAAGAACTGGGCCGAAAATTGGTCCGTTTCTTGCTTAGACCTTTCACGGCCTGATGTACACGTCTTGACGAAAGGGAAATTTCGACTAAAGGCGGAATTCCTCGCCAAGGTAAAGACGCCGCACATCCGGATCCGCCACGATCTGCTCCGGCGTGCCCTCGGTGAGGATTTCACCGGCATAGACGATATAAGCGCGGTCCGTCAGACCCAGCGTTTCACGGACGTTATGGTCCGTGATCAGCACGCCGATGCCGCGATTGGTGAGATGGCGCACAAGATCCTGAATGTCCCCGACGGCGATGGGATCGATGCCGGCAAAGGGTTCGTCCAGCAACATGTAGTTCGGCCGTGTCGCCAAAGCGCGCGCGATCTCGACACGGCGACGCTCACCGCCTGACAGCGCGATGGATGGCGACTTGCGCAGCTTGGTCACATTGAATTCGTCGAGTAACGCATCGAGCTCGTATTCGCGCTTCTTGCGGCTCGGCTCGATCACTTCGAGCACCGCGCGGATGTTCTGCTCCACCGTGAGGCCACGGAAAATCGAGGCTTCCTGCGGCAGATAGCCGATGCCGAGGCGCGCGCGCTGATACATCGGCAGTTTCGTGACATCGTGACCGTCGAGTTCGATGGCGCCGCTATCGGCGCCGACGAGGCCGGTGATCATGTAGAACACGGTGGTCTTGCCGGCGCCGTTGGGACCGAGCAGACCGACCGCCTCGCCGCGGCGGACATAAATGCTGACGCCACGCACGACCTGGCGCGAACCATAGGTCTTTTTCACG
>CALRZK010000459.1:0-3950 GCA_943372615.1 Bradyrhizobium ivorense
GAAGTTTCGCGCCGACATCGTCTCGAAGAAAAACAAGCATGCATCAAGCCCATAAAAGGGCACCCGAGTGCGAGCCGCGCGCTCACAATCAGGTCCCTACGTCTTGAAGACGTTTGGGCGACTTTCAACCCGCAAAAGAAAATTAAGAAAAACGTGCGGGCCGAATCACTTCGCAGACGGGGTGATAAAAATGCCACGCAGCCGGCCATGCGCCGGCTGTCACCGAATGATATCAGTGAATGATCAGCTGAGCAGAACGACGCCGCCAGGCAGCGCCCGCACCTTCACGGCATAAAGCTGGCGAACCTGCGCGACGAAATCGTCGAGCTTGTCGGTATGGAATGTGCCGTTGACCAGGCGCTGGCCGAGATCGGAGTTCGTCACGACAATCTTGCCGGGACGATAGCGATTGATTTCGGCAACCACCGTCGCAAGCGGCTTATCCTTGAAGATCAACAGCTTTTCCTGCCACGCCGACAAAATGGCGGGATCAATTACCAGCGCAGGCTGGCCGAGCGGCTCCGATCCAGAATACGAAATCTGCTGCCCGCTCTTGAGCTCGACACTGCGCCCCCCGCGGCTCACGGTGATCGAACCCTGGATACAGGTCGCGAGCACCACACCATCGATACAACGGATATTCACTTCGCCTGCAGACGATGAAATCTGACCATCGGCAGCGACGACAACGAGCGGCTCGGCAGACGCCCGCCGCGATGTGATCGCAGCCTCGCCGGAAATCAATTCGATACGCGGAGTTCCGCCGCCGCCGCGCACAGCGACGCTGGTTTGTGTATTGAGCTTGAGCGAAACATTGTCAGCCAGCGCGACCTCAAGCTGCTCGCCCTTCGCCGTGCGGTAGTCGGCCGACATTTCAGCCAGCGACGGCCACATCTCCAGCGGCGGCTTCACAACCATGTAACCCGCCACCGAAGCGGCCAGCGCACCGCCGATCAAGGCCCGCCGCGTCATGGCGGCACGCGGAACGAACTGCCGAACCTTGCGACCCTCGAGCTCCGCGCCCATGGCGCCGAGATCGCGATAAAGGCGCGCCGCCTGTCGGAATGCAGCCTCATGCGCCGGGCTCAGCGCGCGCCAGCGTTGCAACTGATCGGCATCGTCCGTGGTCGCCCGCCCTGAGCGCAGCAACGCAACCCAGTCGATTGCCCGGTCGAGCAAGCCGTTATCGTCGCTGGGCTCAGTCAACTGACCACGACCTACGATGCTCGATCGACACAGCAGTTGCGCCCGAAAGGACGATAAAAGACCAGATCGGAAAACTGATACGGGTCATGAATATCGCGGCGCTTCTGATCGGATGAATCGAAATGGATGACAACAGCTTCTAAAAGATAGACGGTTGAGAACACGCTATCCCGCAGCCGAATCGTCGTTTAATGGCACAGATTTTTCTCGCCCGATAGTTTCGGACCAGCTTCAGCAACGACCAGAGAGAAAAAACAACGGGATTTGCGCCGGCAATGCCGGGCGCAATCTTCAATCTCTAGCGCGGGCGCGGCCCACCGGTGCGACGGACCAAGGTCCGATCTAGCCGCTGAGCGCAGTGTTTGAGCGCATTACGCAGGTCAATTTCGACAGTTCGGATGCTGACGCCCAGTTGCGCAGCAATTTCGTGGTCTGGCTGCTTCTTCACCACCGCAGCCACGAAAACCTGACGCGCACGCACAGGCAACTCCGCCAGCGCACGATCGAGCGCTTCGATATCCTGACGCCCCTCCATGACCGCTACCGCATCCGGCGCCTCATCCGGAATATCGAGCAAGGCATCGACGGCATCGAGACTGAGGTGACGTTGCTCGACGCGACGACGGTCAGTCGCAACATTCAGCGCGATGCGGAACAAATAGTCCCTGGGACTATTGATAGCGGGGGCATTCGACATCCGCTCCACGCGCAAAAAAGTTTCCTGCAGGGCGTCACCTGCCAGCTCGGACGAACCGAGCCGTCGCGTCAAACGCTTGAAAAGGCCGCTATAATCGGCCGCAAGAACGTCGCGCAACGTTGTACGATTTACCCCAGTCAACGGTTACGTCCTTGTACACCAGCCGGTTACTATCCTCAGCAGGCAGGGTGTTACCGTCCGCTCATGACAAATTAATTACGGAACCGCGACCTCTGTCGCTCGACAGCACGGATTTGTTCACCGTGCGTCAAATGCCACAGGCAGCAACACGGTGATGAGATCGGGCATATCGGCCGGAATACGTGGCAGCGGTTGTGCTCGCCGGATCGTTTCCATTGCCTCTTGATCGAGCATGGCCCGTCCCGAACTCGACTTCACATCAAGCCGAACCAATGTGCCATCACGGCGCATCGCAAATAGAACGAGCACGGTGCCGCTGGCGCCGGGGTCACGCTGATAGCGCTCGATATGAGTCAGCAGTTGCTGCTGAAACCGCGACGCCACGCCCGCGGACACAGCCTGACGCTGGCCCCCGCCTGCCGGTTTCTGCACCGGAACGGCCGCCGGCTGCGGTCTCATGAGCGGCTGTGGAGGCGCAATTTCCTGTTCCACCGGCGCGACGCTCTGCTCCGAAATCCTGGCTTCGGTTTGGAAGTCCACGATTGGTGGATTTGGTTGTACTGACGCCTGTTTGAACTCTTCCGCAGGCGCCGGGCTCGCGATCAACTCGACCTGGATCGTGGAGCTTCCCTGCCGCGCGCTGGGGCCGACGGGCATTTGATGCAGCCAATACACCCCGGCCACGACCAGCACCGGCACCAGCACCGCACTGCCGACAAACCAGCGCCACGTCCCTGAAGGCGAATCGGCATACAGATCGAAGCCGGAATCTGGCCCCGTATCACCGGCTCCCTTCGAGGTCATCGATAGGCGCTTGTCTGCCATCGCTAGCGCACCGTGATCATGACCATGACCGGCTGCGGCGTATTCGCCGGCGGCGCCTGACTCACCTGCATGCCGTCGAGGACGCGGGCGATGGTCTCGTCGCGCTCCTGATCGCCGGACGAACGAAACAGCTCGGTCTTGCGCACGGTGCGCGGATTATCGATCCACAGCTTGATCCCCGCACTATAGGCACCGCTGCGTGTCTTGGCTTCCTTGCGCAGCGCGTGCTGGATGTCGGATTGGATCACACCGGTATAGGCCCGCAATTGCGAGGGATCGCTGCTCGGTCGCTGCCTGCGGACCAGCAAGGTGTCGAGCGTGAGATCGACCTGCCCGGCAAACACGGCCTCGGGCGGGGCATCTGGATCTGCAGACGCCGGCACCAGCGTGATGGAATTGGATCGCGTATAACGGATCACCAAATCCGTATCGGCAAGCAGCATGCGCAGCGCGGCATCTCGGGTGTATTCGCCTTCGACCGGAACCGAAAGCCGTTCGCCGGCAGCCCCGCTCTCATAGAGCAGTTGCACGCCGGTCAGCTTGCTATAGGTCTGCAGCGCGCTGGCAAGCGGCTGGCTCGGGATCTGGAATTTGATCGGCACGTATTGCCGCGGATCGTCGCCGGCAGCGATAGCCGAAACCATGGCGCCGCCCGCAAAAACAGTAGCCGCGATCAGAAACGCACGGATATGAGAGCCTAGGCGCGACCGGCCGGAGCCCCATGCCTGCGCATCGAAGCCCCAACCCGAATTGAGATCACCCAAACGCTGACTGAGACGCATCTTGCGGACTTCGACTTTACTCACCAATCGCATCATCACGATTGCGCGATGCTGCAGTGCGCCGCTTCTTATCGAAGGAGCTAACCCGCAGCAAGCACGACATCGCCAGGAAACAGAAATCTGCATTAGATGACAATGGGATGACAAGGAGAGACAATGAAGATGTTACTCGTCTTCTCTCTGTGCCATTGCTGTCGTCGGCATGTCGTCCAGCGATCACAGCCAATTAGGGGATTGTCGCCTTTGCGCAAACGCCTGTTCGTCTTCGGCCTCGGCTATAGCTGTCTTCATTTCATTCG
>CALRZK010000460.1:0-3948 GCA_943372615.1 Bradyrhizobium ivorense
TCGACCCATTCGGGCTTGAAGGACCGAGATTCCGCTCTCACGTGCTCCCCCGTGCAAACATTTTCTTCCAGTTTCCGGCCGGTCGTCCGCCTTGTTTCACAGGCCATCCTGCGAGTCCTCCGATTGGACTTGCGTAGCAGCATGACGGAGGGAATTCGTCCGCGGGGAGTTGAGCTGGAGCTGCGTGACACGCCGCCGACGGCGATTCCCCACATAGGGAAGCTTCACGGCACCAGGCGCTGCAAGGCGCACGCGACTTGGATTGGCCCCGATGGCCAATTGCGACGCACGAGAGTTCGAGCGTCGCCCGCGTCGGTGGAAAGGCGTCCAGAAGCGACTATTCGTTCTGCGCGCCTTCCCCATCCCCGGCGAGCCACCATGGGCACCTGAGGGCACGCGCGCCGACGACAGGCCATTCCTTCGCCCTACGGCATCGTCGACGCCCTAGACCGCGTCGGCAAGAGCGTCTGGCACGCCGGGAGCCCCCTCTTCTCGGACCAAGTGCTGAAAATTCTCGATCGAGCCCGGGCGCCCGAAGTAATACCCCTGGACTTCGTCGCAGGCCTCGTTTCGCAGGAAATCAAGTTCGGCGGCCGTTTCCACTCCTTCGGCCAACACCGGCAGCCGCAGTCCGCGACCGAGCCCAAGAACCGCGCGGACGATCGCCGCCGCCTGCTCGTTGGAATTCACCGATCTGACGAAAGAGCCATCGATCTTGATCTTGTCGAACGGGAAGGCTCGCAGGTTCGACAACGACGAATAGCCTGTGCCGAAGTCGTCCATGGCGATTCCCACGCCCAGGGCTTTTATCTGCCGCAAGGCCGCGAGCGCTCGGTTGAGGTCGCGGACGAGTGCCGTTTCGGTTATCTCAATTTCCAGCCGGCGGGGAGAGAGACCGGTCTCCAGAAGGACGGCGTGTACCCCTCTCGCGAAGTCAGGCTCGTAGAGTTGAACGGCCGACACGTTGACGGCGATCCTCAGCGGTCTTTCCCAAGTCGCCGCCTCGCGGCAGGCTTCGCGAAGAACCCAGTGTCCGATCTCGATGATCGTACCGGATTCTTCGGCGATCGGAATGAAGACCGCCGGCGACACGTCTCCGCGCAGCGGGTGCTTCCAGCGTATGAGGGCTTCGAAACCGCTCACCCCCTCCCCTTTTACGCCCTGCTGGGGCTGATAATGCAGCTGGAACTGGTTCTGCCCCGAAGCTAGGCGCAGGTCATTCTCGAGCGATCGCTTCGCTCGGGCCTCCGCCCCCATGGCTTCGTCGTACAGCCGGTAGCCGTCACGGCCGTCGGCTTTGGCCGAATAGAGAGCCGTATCGGCGTGGGACAGCAATGTTTCGCCATCGATGCCGTGGTCCGGGAAGATGGCGATCCCGATGCTTGTCGAGACGGGCCTGGCCTCGCCGTCGTCCGATTTCCGTCGCATCGCGGCAATGATGACTCGCGCGAGCGCCGCCGCGTCCTCGGCGGTCGAGACGCTTGGCGCAAGCACCGCGAATTCGTCGCCTCCCAGGCGCGCCATCATCTGACCGGGGACCAGAGCGCCGCTGACGCAATCGGCCACCGATCGCAGGACGGCGTCGCCGACGGCATGCCCGAGGAGGTCGTTGACTTCCTTGAACCGATCCAAGTCCAAGCATAGGACCGCAAAGCCTCCGGGACCGGCGGTCGCGATGAGTTCGTCCATGCGGGCGTTGAAGGTGAGCCGGTTAGGCAAGCTCGTAAGAGGATCGTGATGGGCGAGGAATGGATCTGCTGTTCGGCGCGCTTTCGCGCCCGCAGATCCCTGATGGCGATGACGTGTCTCACGCCGCCTGAAAACGAGACCGGTCGCACGATGAGTTCGACGGGCTGGATTGCACCTTCCGCGTTCAGCAATTCGGTCTCGAACGCCTCGTTCGGTCGATTGAGCAGATTCCTGACCCCCTCGCAGTCGGGAAAGCATGCGTCTAAGGGCTGGCCCAAAAGCTGGCGAAGCTCGCGGCCGGTGAGCTGCGCGAGGCTCGTATTGCATTGGATGATCCGTTCGCCGTCCGAAATGAGTAGTCCCTCGACCGAAGCGTTCGCCAGTTCGCGCAGGCGGGTGACTTCCAGCGCGGATCGACGCGAATCCCGGATGTCGAAGACGATCGCGGCGAGGCATAGGGCGAGTATGACGAGAGTCGCAGCCGCGATGGCAAGTGCCAACCAGCCATCGGAGATGGTGGCGGCGGGTATCGCAATCGCCGGGTCGGGCGTCACCGCAACGGCCGCCATTGCGGTGAAGTGGAGGACGCAGATAGCAGCCGTGAGCAGCAGAACGGCGCCGCCCCAGGAGCGATGGTCCCGTCCTCGTACGGCGGCACACATCGCCAACGAGCTCAGCACCGTTCCGCCCACGATCGAAGCGGAGACGTAGGCCGGATCCCAACTCATAGAGCCGGAGATGAGAAACGCCGACATGCCGAGATAATGCATCGTCGCGATGCCCAGTGCGATGACGGCGCCGCCTAGCAACGAACCGTAGGCTTTGCCGGGAAGCAGCGAGATCGACAGCCCTGCGCCTGTCAGAAGGATGGCGCACGCCAGAGACACGAACGTCCGACCCGCGTGATACCCGCTTGGCAGATCCGGTGCGTAGGCGAGCATACCGACGAAGTGGGTCGCCCAGATTCCAAAGCCCGTGGCGACAGCGGATACGCCCAACCAGATGAGACGCATCCTCCCCGGTGCGCGTTTGGCATGGCGCAGCAGACTGATGGAAGCGAAGGAGCTTAAGACGCAGATGAGAGCGGCGAGCCCCAAGAGCTTCAGGTCATGATCCTGAATGAGACAGGTATAGACGCGTAACATGCAATGCCCGGTAGCGATGGAAATGTCTTTCCTTGGCTAACCGAGCAAGTCGAACCGGCGGTAAACATCTCTCGTGTACGAGAACTTTGAACGAAAGCTTTTAAGCGGAGAGCTAACCGGTAGTTAATCCGGGTCGATCAGAAAAATGGAGGGCTTCTTGTCGGAGTCGGTTTTCTGAGCCACGTACATCGAAGCGTTCTCCGATATCCAACGTTCGGCTCCCTCTTCGCTCGTAAACACGCCGACAAGCTGCTCTAACGAACCATCCGGCCAGAGTGCATCGATGACGAACTCGCCGTCTACGAGGCGGATCACGAAACGAGGAAGATCATTCGACATGATGGACGTCCTATCGGGAGTCCGCGTGTAGAGTCGGAGCGTGAATCGCTGAACTGGTCGTACAGGAACATCCGTAAGACTTTGTCCGCAAGTTAAATCTGTCCGGGACGGAACCCGACTTGAGAGCAATCGACGAGAGCAGCTCGCCGATGCAAGGCCGCCGTGGCACTTGCATCCCGGACGCACAACTGGAGTATGCAACGGCGCACCGACGCGACGCCTGAATGTTGTCTTTCACGCTGCCGCTTGCTCTTTCCGTGGTGCGTGGCTGATCTCAGCGGCCAAGCCCTTCGACGTCGCGACCGCGCGACGGACTTTCTCGATCGCCCGCTCCTCGATTTGGCGGACCCGCTCGCGCGAGATGCCCAACTCGGCCGCGAGCTCATCGAGAATCAGCGGGTCATCGGTCAACCACCTCGCCCGGATGATCCGCTGCTCTCTGGCGGACAGACCGCTCAATGCGTGCTCCAGCGCCCGCCGACGCCAGATATCGTCGCTGCGCTCGGCGTACGCCTCTTCCATGTCGACGTCGTCCGACAGGCGGTCCTGCCACTCCAGACCGTCCTCCGGATCGTCGAAGGATGTCATGTTCAACGACATGTCGCCAAGGAGACGGCGGTTCATATCGACGACCTCGCTCTCGGGCGCATCGAGTCGCTTCGCGATAGTCGATACCTGCTCCGGGAGCATGTCGCCGTCGTCGAGCGCGCCGATCTTGCTCTTGAGACGGCGTAGATTGAAGAACAGGCGCTTCTGGGAATTGGACGCGGCGATC
>CALRZK010000461.1:0-3948 GCA_943372615.1 Bradyrhizobium ivorense
AAACCATGGATGGCTTTGTTGCGCCGAACGAAGGCCATGTCACGCAAGTGATGGATTTCGTACGCGGCTGGGATCGCGCATCCCCATTGGTGATCCATTGCTATGCGGGCATTTCGCGCTCCACCGCCAGCGCCTTCACCGCGGCCTGCATGCTCAATCCCGATCGCGATGAACACGAGATCGCGCAGCGCATCCGCGCGGCATCCCCGATCGCATCACCGAACCGCCTGATCGTGTCGCTCGCCGACAAGGCGCTCGGGCGCAATGGCCGTATGATCCGTGCGCTCGATGATATGGGGCCTGGCAGCCTGATGGTGGCCGGCAAGCCATTTCGCATCGATCTGGATTGATGCGCCAAAGTCCACGCGCAACATGAACCATTGCAACTTCGACAAGCACTAAGTCCTGCGACTTCCCTCGCTTCGTCCCATGTGGGACAAAGACGGGAAGAAGATTGAGGGCTGATGTGAGATGTTCGATTTCGATTTTATTGCGCTTGTCGTCGCCATCGTCGCCTTCTTCTTTGCACGCAAGGCACGCAACGAGGTGAGAATCCTGCGCGCGCGGCTCGATGCATTCGAGGCCGCACCGCGCGTGACGACAACGGCTCCAGCACCCGCGGAAGCCGCAGCACCGCTGGCGCCAGAAATGCCAGCTGAAATCAAGACGGCAGATCCGATCATCAGCGCTGCGAACGAGCCAATGCCATCGCAGCAGCCAGAAATCTCTCACGTTCAGCCAACGCCGGAGACCGTCACTGCACCAGAGGCACCTGCAGCCCCGCGTCCCAGCTTCGAGGAACGCATCGGCACGCGCTGGGTGGTGTGGGTCGGCGGCCTGACGCTGGCCCTCGGTGGCCTCTTCATGGTGCGCTATTCCATCGAGGCTGGATTGCTCGGCCCGGAAGTGCGCGTGCTGCTTGGCGGACTCTTCGCATTGGCGCTACTTGCTGTCGGCGAATTCGCACGCCGCAAGGAATCGCTGTCATCGATCGCACCGCTGCCAATCGCCAATATCCCGGCGATCCTCACCGCAGCCGGCACCGCAGTCGCCTTCGCCACGATCTATGCTGCCTATGCGCTCTACGATTTCCTCGTGCCCGGCACCGCCTTCGTGCTGCTCGGCATCGTCGCCATGGGCACCATGGCCGCAGCGTTGCTACATGGCCCCGCGCTCGCAGGACTCGGCCTTGTCGGCGCTTTCGTCACGCCGATGCTGGTGTCTTCCGCCAAGCCAGATTACTGGGCGCTCTACATCTATCTCGCCATCGTCACCGCCGCCGCCTTTGCGCTGGCACGGATGCGGATGTGGCGCTGGCTGGTGCTGACCACCATCGCCTTCACGACATTCTGGACACTGCCCGGCCTCGACAGCGGCCCCGCGATGGTGGCGCCGCATGTCTTCCACGTCATCGCCTGCTTCGGGCTCGCCGCACTGCTGGTGGTGTGCGGATTTATGTATGGACCGCCGGCCGAAGCCGGCCGCATCGAGGGCATCTCCTCGGCGGCGCTCGGCACCAGCCTGTTCGGCGCGACGCTGATCGTGCTCGCCGGCTCCCATGCAGACTTGGCGATGATCGCTTTCGCATTGCTGGTCGGCGGTACACTGTTCGTTGCTTGGTATGCGCAGGCAGCAACCAGCGCGGTGGCCATCGCGGCTGTCTTTGTCGCGGTCGTTTTCCTGTCCTGGGTCATCCAGGGCAATCTCGACATGCTGGTGCTGCCAGGCGGCCCACTGGAGGGCATGGGCCTCAGCCCGATCGACGGCTCGGTCACGACACATCTCGTCAGCGCTGCGGCGTTCGCGCTCAGTTTCGGTGTCATTGGCTTCCTCGCGCAAGGACGCTCCATCAGCGCGGTCATTCCGGTGATCTGGGCGGCCTGCGCGACTTTCGTGCCGATCGCACTCCTGATCGCGCTCTATGCCCGCATCGCGCATCTCGATCGCTCGGTCCCGTTCGCAATTCTTGCTGTGATCATCGCAGCGGCTTTTGCCGCCGCCACCGAACTACTCAGCAAGCGCGAGCAACGGCCCGGCCTCGCGATCTCCACCGCTCTGTTCGCCACCGGCACGCTCGGCGCCTTGGCGCTGGCACTGACTTTTGCGCTGGAGAAAGGCTGGCTCACCATCGCCCTGTCGCTGATGGCGCTCGGCACCGCCTGGATCTCGATGCAGCGGCCGATCCCGTTCCTGCGCTGGCTCGCTGCCATCCTCGCCGCCATCGTCTGCGCCCGCATGGCCTGGGAGCCGCGCGTGGTCGGCGATCTCGTCGGCACCGCGCCGATCTTCAACTGGCTGCTGTGGGGCTATGGCGTGCCGGCTGCGTCCTTCTGGGCGGCCTCCGTGCTGATGCGCCGCCGCGGCGACGACAAGCCGCTGCGGATGGTGGAATCCGCGGCGATCCTGTTCACAGTGCTGCTCGTGTTTCTGCAGATCCGGCATTACGTCAATGGCGGCGATGTCTATCGCATCAGCTCCGATCTCGTCGAAATCGCGCTGCAGGTCTGCACCACGCTTGCCATGGCCATCGGCCTCGAACGGTTGCGCGCCCGCAGCGGCAGCATCGTGCACAATGTCGGCGCGGTACTGCTTACGATCTATGCCGGGCTCGCTTCGCTCGGCGGATTGCTGTTCATCGCCAATCCCAACATCTGGCGCATCGATGTGGGCGGTGTGATCTTCAATCTGCTGCTGCTTGGCTACGCCCTGCCTGCGATTCTCGCGCTGCTGTTGTCCTATGCTGTCGCCGGTCACCGCAAGCCAGCCTATGCCAACACCATCGCCGCCGGCGCGCTATTGCTGGCGCTGACCTATGTGACATTCGAGATCCGCCGCATCTATCACGGGCCGATCTTCTCCAATGCGCGGGTGTTCGATGCCGAGCAATATACGCTATCGATCGCATGGCTCGTCTTCGGCGTCGCGCTGCTGGCTGCCGGCCTGATCTTCTCGTCGCAGCGTGCGCGCCTCGCCTCGGCGGTCGTCATCGGCCTCACGGTGCTGAAGGCCTTTCTGATCGATATGTCTTCGCTCACGGGCGTCTGGCGCGCACTGTCCTTCATGTGCCTCGGCCTCGTCCTGGTGGCGATCGGTTATCTGTATCAGCGCATCCTGTTCGGCCGAAAGAAAGCGAACGAGGTTCGTTCCGAGATTGCCGGAACTTAATTCAACATCACAAATTTGTTGGGGCGTGATGTTTATGCTGCAATGCGACAATTGAGCATCCATCTGTTCTATCGATCGACGCCGCGGCCGCTATCCTCGCTGCGGTGTCCCCCAGCAAATTTGGAGCCTTCCGATGTCGAAGACCGTCGCCGATGATCTCGTCCATGTCCTCGAACAGATCGGCGTGCAGCAGATTTTTGGCCTGATCGCTGATTCACTCAATCCGCTGGCGGACTCGGTACGACGCAGCAAGATCGAATGGGTGGGCGTGCGCCATGAGGAAGGCGCGGCGCTCGCTGCGGCAGGCCAGGCGAAGCTGACGGGCAAGCTAGGTGTCTGTGCGGGATCGACGGGACCGGGCAGCACCCATCTCGTCGCAGGGCTCTATGAAGCCGCGCGCGATCATGCGCCGGTGCTGGCGCTCTCCGGGGACATGGCGCGGGCCATGAAGGGTTCGGACTTCTTCCAGACCACCGAACCTGACCTGCTGTTTCGCGACGTCTCGCTCTACACCCAGACCGTGACCACGGCCGCACAGGCACCGCGCGTGTTTCACGAGGCGATTGCCGCAGCTTATGCCGGTCCCGGCGTCGCGCATCTTACGCTGCCGATGGATGTGTTGTCGCTGAAATCCGAGGTGCCGACATCGAGCATCGCAACGCTGATTCCGCGCGGTGAGATCCTGCCCAATGAAGCGGCCATCGACGAGGCCGTACGCAGGATCGATGAGGCCAAGAACGTCGTCATCATGTGCGGCCATGGCGCGCTCGGTACGGCAGACCT
>CALRZK010000462.1:0-3939 GCA_943372615.1 Bradyrhizobium ivorense
GGCCGCAGAGATGCGAGGCCGAGCCGATGCCGGCATGGGCGTAGTTCACCTTCTCCTTGGTCGTCTTCATCCAGGCGATCAGCTCTTCCAGATTCTTCGCCGGCAGATCCTTTCGCGTGACGAAGACCGACGGCAGATCGACGGCGAGGCCAATCGGCTCATAATCCTTGATCGGATCGAATTTCAGCTTCGGATACAGCGCGGGATTGGTGGCGTGGCTGATATGGATCAGCAGCAGATTGTAACCGTCCGGCGCCGATGCGGCGACCTTGGCGCTGCCGATGGAGCCGCCGGCGCCAGTCGTGTTCTCGACGATCACCTGCTGCTTGAGCGGGCCGCTCATGGCCTGCGCCAACAGGCGCGCGATAGTGTCGCCGGGGCCGCCAGCGGAGTAAGGCATGTTCATGGTGATGGTGCGCGTGGGGAATTCCTGCGCCATCGCCGGAGCGGCGAGCAGAGTGCCGGCGAGCACAACTGCGGTCTTCAAAATCATCTTGGTCATTGAAATTCTCCCTTGTTTTGTTGTTCGTAGGATGGGTTGAGCGCCGGAGCGATAACCCATCAGCGGAGCTTGCAGCGCTGACGGAATGATGGGTTTTTGCTTCGCTCAACCCATCCTACGGTCGTGAGTTACTTGCTCAGGCTCAGCACCCGATCGACCATCGGGCCGCACAGGCCGAGATAGTTGGCGGGATCGCAATGCTTGCGGATGTTGTCCTTGCCGCCGAGCGCCGCGACGATCTCCGGCACCTCGGCGAGAATGTCGGCGAGCTTGCCGCCGCCTTCGATGGCCTTGCGACAGGCATCATAGACGACGTCATGCGCATGCTGGCGGCCGAGTTTTGGCGCAGCCGCCATCATCACGGCCTCGGCGACAATGAGGCCTCCGGTGAGATCGAGATTCTGCAGCATGCGCTTCTCATGGACCACGAGACCGCCGAGCATGAATTTTGCGTTGGCCAGCGAAGACGCGGTGAGCAGGAAGCTTTCCGGCAGCGAAGCCCATTCCACATGCCACGGGCCGGTGGCGCGTTCGAGATCATGGATCATGCCGTCCAGCATGGTCGCGACGTGCTGGCGAACGGCCTTGGCAGCGGCGAGCATCAGCTCGCTTGAAATCGCGTTGCGCTTCTGCGGCATCGTCGACGACGCGCCGCGGCCGGGAACGAAGGGTTCAGCCACTTCGCCGAACTCAGACGAAGACAACAGCATCACATCGGTGGCGATCTTGCCGAGGGTGCCCGTGATCAGGCCGAGCAGCGTCACGGCTTCGGCAATGCCGTCGCGGGCGACATGCCAGGTGATCGAGGGCTGGTGCAGGCCGAGTTCTTCGCAGAACAGCTTTTGCATGTCGAGGCCGCCCTCGCCCACCGAAGCAAGCGTGCCGGCGGCGCCGGAGAACTCGCCGAGCAGGATGCGCGGCAGCGCCTGATCCAACCGCTCGATATGGCGATCGATGGAGGACAGCCAGACCGCGGCCTTGTAACCGAAGGTCACCGGCAGCGCCTGCTGCAGATGGGTGCGCCCGGCCATCGGCGTGTCGCGATACTTTTTGGCCATCGCCCTGAGGATGTCGCGCACCTCGCGCAGATCGCGGGCGACGATCGCGAGCGCGGCGCGGATCTGCAGGACATTGGCGGTGTCCATGATGTCCTGGGTGGTGGCGCCCCAATGGACGAAGCCACCAGCCTCGCCCGCGGCCGCCGAGAGCTGATGCACCAGCGGCAGGATGGGATAGCCGACGATCTCGGTCTCATGGCGGAGCTTGTCGAAATCGATGGTCATGGACTTGGCGGCGGCTTCGATGGCCGCAGCGGCGTCCTTGGGCACGACGCCGAGACGGGCCTGGGCACGCGCCAGCGCCACTTCGGCCTCGATGTAGCGGCCCACCAGCGCCTCGTCGGAAAACACGGCCCGCATTTCCGCGGTGCCAAACATGTCCCGGAACAGAACCGAGTCGAATACCGTGCTGCCCAAGGCGCTTCCTCCACTATTATGTTCGTACATATTAAATTGTACGAACATAAATCCTATGTCAACCTGCTTCCTTGACGGAACGGCGGCCGATCAGGCTTCCATGGATGGGAACAGCGACTCAGGGGTTTTGGTGGCAACGGCTGAAAAGCGATACGCATTCGTGGCCCGGGCGCTGACCGAGGCGATCGCCGACGGCCGGCATCCGGTCGGCTCGGTGCTCCCCACGGAATTCGAGCTGGCAGAGCAGTTTGCCGTCAGCCGCTCCACCGTGCGCGCAGCGATGCAGGAGCTGCAGGCGTCGGGGCTCGTCAGCCGCAAGCGCAATGCCGGAACGCGCGTTGAAGCCGCGGCACCGGCGCGCAGTGGCGACGGATTCACACAGGCACTGAACACGATCGAGGCCGTGCAGCAATTCGGCACCGAGACCGAGCGGCATGTGCAGCGCGTCACGGATGTGGTCGCGGATAGCGAGCTTGCAGCGCAGCTCGGCTGCCGGCCCGGTCGGCGCTGGCTGTGCATCTCCAGCCTGCGCATGATCCCCGGCGATGCCACGCGCACGCCGATCTGCTGGACCGACGTCTATATCGACGGCGCCTTTGCCGACGAGGTGCGCGCGAAGATGAGCGACCATCACGAGATTTTTGGCACGCTGGTGGAGAGAATTTCGGGACGACGCTTCGTGGAGATCCGGCAGGATATTTCGGCAGTCGGCGTTTCGCAGACAATGTCAGAACCGCTGAAGACAAAGCCTGGCGCGCATGCCCTGTCGATCCGGCGGCAATATTTGTTTGCGTCGAACGAGTTGGCGGAAGTCTCACTCAGCATTCATCCGGCCGACCGCTATCGCTATTCGACCCGGCTACGGCGGAGCTAGCTCCGCGGGTCTTGGAGGTCAGCTTCCGTCAAGCTCCGATTGTGACGCTTGAGTGCGTTTGATTCCAATCGGCAGGCGGCATGTTCGACACCATTATTCTTCTCACCGGCTCCGACGAATTTTCAGTCTTCGCCCCGCGGCTTCGCGAATGCAATCCGGGCCTCAATGTACTGCCCGCATTCACCCTCGACGATCTCCTGACCATCTCGCCACGGCAGTTCCGCCGCGCGCGTCTGATCGCCTTCACCACCGATGTGATCGTCCCTGGCTCTGTGCTCGATCAACTGGGTCACGGCGCCTATAACTTCCATCCCGGACCGCCGCAATATCCAGGCTGGGCACCGGCGCATTTCGCGACCTATGATCGGGCGACCGACTTCGGCTGCACCATGCATCGCATGGTGGAACGCGTCGATGCCGGACCGATCGTTGCCGTCGATCGGTTTGCCATTCCACCTGGCCTCGCTGTCGGCGGGCTGGAGCACATGGTCTATACGAAGCTGATCGAGATGTTCGTGCACATGGCGCCGACGCTGGCCACGCAGGCGTCTTCGCTGCCCGAGAGCGATCTACTATGGGGCAATAATCGCAAAACGCGCGCGGACTTCGCCGCCATTTGCCAGATCCCGCTCACCATTTCGGCAGAGGAACTCAAACACCGGATCGCCGTGTTCGGCGATAGCGTGGGCATTCTGCCGACGCTCGAACTGCATGGCTATCGTTTCACCTTCGTGGCGCCCGCGGCCGGAAGCGCGCCGGTGATCGCCGATGCAGAAGCCGGCGCACGTATCGCGGCCTAACACACAACCGCGTATTAGCGGATCATCCTTGGCTCGCTCGACGGCAGCGCCACGTCGATCACGCGCATCTGCACCCGCTCCTGCCCCTGCCAGCGATCGACGGTGAGCGAGCCGGCCACATGCACCTGCTGGCCGCGATATTCCTGCAGTGCGTTGCCGAGCTTCTGCCCGATGGAGCGAAACGCGATGCCATTGACCATGGCGCCATCCGGTGATTTCAGCCGCAGCCGCAGATGCGCCTGCCCGACTTCATCCACATAAGCCAGCTGATGCGCGGGCAACGCGATG
>CALRZK010000463.1:0-3918 GCA_943372615.1 Bradyrhizobium ivorense
TCGCGCCCGCGCTTGCGACCACCGGGAAACATCCAGAGGCCATCGACTCGCCGCCGCACGAGGAGAACCTTGCCGCGCTTCACGGCGATGAGCTTGGACGCCTTCGCCATGTCTGCGCTAGTCCACGCTTGCGATGTGAATGGTGCCGCCGCGCGTCTCGATCATGGCGCGGACATCAGCGGTCACAGATTCGTCGGTGACAAAATGCGGGACATCGCCGAGATGGCCACCGCGCACCACCGCGCTGCGGCCGAACTTGCTGTGATCCGCGACCAGCAACGCGCTGCGGCAGTTGGCGGCAATCGCAAGCCGCGCATCGACTTCGCCCGCATGGAAATCGAGCAAGGCGCCGTCGTCGTCGATTCCACCAACGCCGAAAATGCCGAAATCAGCGCGATAGCGCGCGAAGAAGCTGGCGGCAGCATCGCCGATGACGTCGCGATCCCGCGGCCGCAGCGTGCCGCCAGCGAAGGTGATCTCGATCTCGGGATTGCGCGCGAAGGCAATCGCGACATTCAGGCTGTTGGTAATGACATGCAGCTCGCGCCGATGCGCCAGCGCCTGGGCGACGCATTCCGGCGTGGTGCCGATGCCGAACATCAGCGTGGCACCATCCGGAATGAGGGCCGCCGTAGCGCGGGCGATCAGCCGCTTGGCGTCAATATTGACCGCCTGCCGGCTTTCATAAGCGAGGTTCTGGCCGTGCGCCGGCAAACCGACGCCACCATGCACGCGGCGTAACACCCCCTGCTCGCAGAGCTGGTTCACGACACGTCGGATGGTCTGCTGGGTGACATCGAAATGGCCGGCGATATGCTCGATCGAGGCAAAGCCTTTCTCGCGCACCTGCTCCAGGATCCAGGTCTGTCGATCGTCGGTATTCGCTAACATCCATCCGACATACGCCAGAAATGTTCGAAAAGGGAGTTTTTATTTTCAAATGAACATGACGGGTTTTCACATGAATGTCATGGGGGCGATGCTAACCGTCACATTCGAAGGTCGGCACGCTGCCATTTGGGACGCGACCGACCTGAATATCGTCCAGCCGGATTCGCGATGTCTGCCATAAGCCTCGATCAAATCAGCAAGGGATGGGGTAACCAACGCGCCGTCGATGGCGTGACGCTGACCGCGGATGAAGGTTCCCTGCTCGTGCTGCTCGGCCCTTCCGGCTGCGGCAAGTCCACGACCTTGCGCCTGATCGCGGGATTGGATCAGCCCGACAGCGGGACCATCTCCATCGGCGGACAGGACGTCACCCATGCTTCGCCGGCGCAGCGCCGGATCTCGATGGTGTTCCAGTCCTATGCGCTGTTTCCGCATCTCAGCGTCGCCGAGAACATCATTTTTGGCCTGCGCGTGCGCGGTGTCTCGCGCGCCGATCGCGATGCGCGCCTGAACCGCGTCGCCGAGATTGTCGGCCTGTCTCATCTGCTCACGCGAAAACCGTCGCAGCTCTCTGGCGGGCAGCGCCAGCGCGTTGCGCTCGGCCGCGCCATCATCGCCGAGGCAAAGGTCTGCCTGATGGACGAGCCGCTCTCCAATCTCGACGCAAAGCTGCGCCACGAGATGCGCACCGAGATCCGCGCACTGCAGCAGCGTCTCGGCATGACCATGGTCTATGTGACCCATGACCAGACCGAAGCCATGACCATGGCCGACCGCGTGGTGCTGATGCGCGATGGCCGCGTTGAGCAGAACGGTACGCCGGAAGATCTTTATCTGCGCCCGGAGACCGCCTTCACCGCGCGTTTCATCGGCACGCCGCCGATGAACCTGATCACGCAGGGCAATATGCAGATCGGCGTTCGCCCCGAACATATCCGCGTCGTCGCGCAGGACGGACGTCTCGCACAGGTCAGAACCATCGAGCATCTCGGTGCCGACAGCATCATTCAATGCGACGTCGAGGGCCAGCCCGTGCTGGTGCGTCAGGACGGTTTCAGCAAGGCGACGCCCGGCGCTGACATCCGCATCGACTGGGCAGCCGAACACGAACACCGCTTCGATCTCGCAACCGGCCGGCGGCGCGATCCAAACCACTAGACGACATCTCAAAGGGGACCAACAGATGACATTCCACGCACGCAAACTGCTGACGGCCGTCGCACTCGGCGCCGTCATGCTCGGCGCCCGCCCCGCGGCCGCTGTCGATCTGACGATGTATTATCCCGTGACCGTCGGCGGTCCCGTGACCAAGGTTATCGATGACATGGTCGCGCGCTTCGAGAAGGAAAACGCCGACATCAAGATCACCGCGGTCTATTCCGGCAACTACACGGACACACTGACCAAGGCGATGACCGCGATGAAGGGCGGCCAGCCGCCGCAGCTCTCGGTGATGCAGTCCACCGACCTGTTCACGCTGATGGATGAGAACGCCATCGTGCCGCTGGACGATCTCGTCGCCGACAAGTCGTGGTTCAAGGAATTCTACCCGGCCTTCATGGCGAACGGCCAGACCGCCGGCAAGACCTGGAGCATTCCGTTCCAGCGTTCGACCATCGTGCTTTACTGGAACAAGGACGCCTTCAAGGAAGCCGGCCTCGATCCGGAAAAGGCGCCGACGACCTGGGACGAAATGGCCGAGATGGGCAAGAAGCTCGTCAAGAAAGATGCGTCGGGCAATGTCACCCGCTGGGGCGTCGAGATCCCGACCACCGGCTACGCCTATTGGATGCTGCAGGCGCTGGCCATCGAGAACGGCCAGAAGATGATGAACGAGGCCGGCACCGAAGTGTATCTCACCGCGCCGAAGACCATTGCCGCGCTCGATTACTGGGTCGATCTCTCCCGCAAGCAGGCAGTGATGCCGACCGGCAGCATCGACTGGGCGACGCTGCGCACCGACTTCCTCGAAGGCAAGACCGCCATGATGTGGCACACGACCGGCAATCTGACCGCCGTGAAGGATGGCGCCAAGTTCAATTTCGGCGTCGCCATGCTGCCGGCCAAGGAGCGTCGCGGCTCGCCGACCGGCGGCGGCAGCTTCTATGTCTTCAAGAGCGCGACGCCCGAGCAGCAGAAGGCCGCTGTCAAATTCATCCAGTGGATGACGGCACCGGAACGCGCTGCCGAGTGGAGCATCAAGACCGGCTATGTCGCCGTCTCGCCCGCCGCCTACAAGACCCCGGTGATGGAGGCCTACACCAAGGGCTTCCCGCAGGCGACCGTTGCACGCGACCAGCTCGAACATGCCGTGCCTGAACTGTCGGTCCATGAGAATGGCCGCATGTACAAGTTCGTCAACGACGCCGTGCAGGCGGCCGTGACCGGTACGCAGTCCTCGAAGGACGCCCTCACCGGCGCCCAGCAGCAGGCCGACCGCGTCCTGCGCGCCTACAAGTAAGGAGATCGACCGGGCGGCTTCCCAGTCGGCCGGTCTCACTGCCATGTCAGCAACAACAGCCACATCACCCGCAACACCCCGCAAGCCGAAATCGCATGCGTGGTGGAATGCCGTGAATGCGTGGCTGCTGTTGTTGCCGGCGGGCGTGTTGCTCGCCGCCTTCACGCATTATCCGATCCTCGCCACCATCCGGCACAGCTTCTTCATCACGCGCCGCAATGGCACGGAAGCCTTTGTCGGCTTTGAGAACTTCGAGGCGATGGCCGGCGACGCCATTTTCTGGAAGGCGCTGGTCAACAATGTCTGGTTCGCGCTCGGCACGATCCCGACATCGATCGCGCTGGCGCTGCTGATGGCGCTGTGGGTCAATCGCAACATGCGCGGCCGCGGCTTCCTGCGGTTGGCTTTTTTCACGCCGACCGTGCTGCCGATGATCGCGGTCGCCAATATCTGGCTTTTCTTCTATACGCCGGATTACGGCGCGCTCGATCAGCTGCGCGGCCTGTTCGGCCTGCCCGCCTGGAACTGGCTCGGCAACCCCAGCACCGTCATGGGCTGCCTGATCG
>CALRZK010000464.1:0-3915 GCA_943372615.1 Bradyrhizobium ivorense
ATCCGACGCGGACTGCGTCCGCGCCACCTTCTCCCCGCAAGCGGGGAGAAGGCAAAGGCGGCGGGCTGCACACGCTCTACATCTCGCCCCTCAAAGCCCTTGCCGTCGATATCGCGCGCAATCTGGAAACGCCGATCGCGGAGATGAAACTCCCGATCAAGGTCGAGACCCGCACCGGCGACACGCCGACCTCGCGCCGCACCCGGCAGCGGAAATATCCGCCGGACATTCTGCTGACGACGCCGGAGCAGCTCGCGTTGTTGCTGTCATCCGATGACGCGCCGTTCCTGTTCTCGTCGCTGAAGCGCGTGGTGTTGGACGAACTGCATGCGCTGGTGACATCGAAGCGCGGCGACCTGCTCTCGCTCGGCCTTGCGCGACTGTGGAAACTGGCACCGCAAATGCGCGCCATCGGCCTTTCCGCCACCGTCGCCGAGCCCGAATCTCTCGCTCGTTTTCTCGTCCCGCAGCCGGTTGGCATCAGCGTCGCCGCAGATATCGTTGTTGCCGGCGGCGCGGCGGAGCCGGTGGTGGAGATGCTCGACAGCAAGGAGCGCCTGCCCTGGGCCGGTCATTCCGCGCGGCATGCACTCGGCGAAATCTACGATCTCATCAAGGCCAACAAGACGACACTGGTCTTCGTCAACACCCGCAGCCAGGCCGAGATGCTGTTTCAGGATCTCTGGCGTGTGAATGACGACAATCTCGCCATCGCTTTACATCATGGCTCGCTCGATGTCGGCCAGCGCCGCAAGGTCGAGGATGCCATGACTGCCGGAAAGCTACGCGGTGTGGTCTGTACGTCATCGCTCGATCTCGGCATCGACTGGGGCGACGTCGATCTCGTCGTCAATGTCGGCGCGCCCAAGGGATCGTCACGGCTGATGCAGCGGATCGGCCGCGCCAATCACCGCCTCGATGCCGCCTCGCGCGCGGTGCTGGTGCCGGCCAATCGCTTTGAAGTGCTGGAATGCCGCGCCGCCATCGATGCGGTCGCGGAGAATGCGCAGGACACGCCGCCGCTGCGCACCGGCGCGCTCGATGTGCTGGCGCAACATGTGCTCGGCTGTGCCTGCGGCGCGCCGTTTCTCGCCGACGAGCTCTATGACGAGGTGCGTTCAGCAGCACCCTATTCCGAGCTTGCGCGCACCGATTTCGACGACACCGTCGATTTTGTCGCCAGCGGTGGCTACGCGCTGAAAACCTATGAGCGCTTTGCGCGCATCAAGCAGGACAAGTCTGGCAAATGGCGTGTCACCAATCAGAAGGTGCGCCAGATGTATCGGATGAATATCGGCACCATTGTCGAGGAATCCATGCTGAAGGTGCGCCTCGTGCGTGCGCGCGGCGGGGCTAAGGGATCGACCGGCGCCATCGCACGCGGCGGACGCATGCTCGGCCAGATCGAGGAGTACTTTGTCGAGAATCTCGTGCTCGGCGATACATTCGTGTTCGGCGGCGAAGTGGTGCGTTACGAGGCGCTGGTCGAGGACCAGGTCTATGTCTCGCGCTCCAATGACGCAGATCCGAAAGTGCCGTCCTATATGGGCGGCAAGTTTCCGCTCTCCACTTATCTCGCCGAACGCGTGCGAAAGCTGCTCGACAATGAGAAGGCCTGGAAACTGCTGCCCGATCAGGTGCGCGAGTGGCTGTCGCTGCAGGCCCATGTCTCGCATGTGCCGGGCGTGCGCGAGCTGACGGTCGAGACCTTTCCGCGCGCCAACAAATTCTATCTCGTCTGCTATCCGTTCGAAGGCCGTCTCGCGCATCAGACCCTTGGCATGCTGCTGACACGCCGGCTGGAGCGCGCGCGGGCACGGCCGCTCGGCTTTGTCGCCAATGAATATGCGCTGGCGGTGTGGGGGCTCGGGGATGTCTCGCATATGATCAAGCAGGGCCGGCTCGATCTTGCCGCGCTGTTCGATCCCGACATGCTCGGCGACGATCTCGAAGCGTGGCTCGCGGAATCCGCGCTGATGAAGCGCACGTTCCGCACCTGCGCCGTCATCTCCGGCCTGATCCATACGCGTTTCACCGATGCGGAGAAATCACGCCGGCAGGTGCTGTTCTCGACAGACCTGATCTATGACGTGCTGCGAAAACATCAGCCCGATCATCTGCTGCTGCGCGCCGCCCGCGCGGACGCGGCAACGGGTCTGCTCGACCTGCGACGGTTGAGCGACATGCTGACCCGCATTCACGGCCACATCGTGTATCGGGAACTCGACCGCGTCTCGCCGCTGGCAGTCCCGGTCATGCTGGAAATCGGCCGCGAGCAGGTTTTTGGCGAGGCGTCCGACGCGCTGCTGGCGGAAGCGGCGGAGGAACTGGTGAAGGAAGCGATGCAACCGGGATCGTAGGATGGGTTGAGCGTCTTCGCGAAAACCCATCAACCGCCATCCGTGAAATTGATGGGTTTTCGCTGCGCTCAACCCATCCTACAAGATACACATGCTTGCCGAGTCGCTTCCCACCGATACGAGTTCCGTCACCATCGCCGGCGTCACGCTGGCGGCGGATCTGTCGGGCGCGCTGTATTGGGAAGAGCAGCGTCTGCTCATCGTCTCCGATCTGCATCTCGAAAAAGGCTCCAGCTACGCCATGCGCGGCGTGCTGCTGCCGCCCTATGACACCATCGCCACCCTTGGCCGCCTCGGTGCCGTGATCGCGCGGCATGATCCACGCACCGTGATCGCCCTAGGCGACAGCTTTCACGATCGCGACGCGCATCAACGTCTGTCGCCCGCCAATCGCGATGTGCTCGGCGCGCTGCAAACACGGCGCGACTGGATCTGGATTTCAGGCAATCACGATCCGGAACTGCCATCGGATCTTGGCGGCACGGTCGCTGACGAGGTTGCCATCGGCGCCATCACCTTTCGCCACGAGCCGACCGGTGCGGCGGGCGAGATCGCGGGCCACCTGCATCCGAAAGCGCGAATCAGCGCGCGCGGGCGTGCCATGGAACGACGCTGCTTTGCCACGGACGGCATGCGCGCCGTCATGCCAGCCTTCGGCGCCTATACCGGCGGCCTCAGCATCCGCGACGCGGCTTTCACAAAGATCTTCCAGACGCTCGGCTTCGTCGCCCATGTGCTCGGCGACCACCGCATGCACGCGATTGCCGCCTCGCGCTGCTGCTAGTCGCGCCTGAACACGATCGACGCCGCCCAGCCTGACAGCAGCGCCATGATGGCGGTCATCACGCCGTAGACAAAACCATGATTGCGCGCGGCATTGGCGACGAATTGCTCGAAGCCGACCTTGACGATGTCAAACGCTGTCTCGGTCTTGGTGATGAAGGCGCCATCCGCGAACAATTCGATCTCGACATCATAAGTGCCGATCGGCACTTCGGCGGGCAATGGGATCGTGGTGCGGAACAGCGTCGGCGTCAGGAACGTCACCGCCGAGGTTTCCTCGCGATACAGCCCATGCTCCTTGCGCAGCCGCACGAAGGAGCTGCGGAACGGATCGGTGGGCACCACATCCGCGAAATCCGTGCCGATGCGCTGGGTCAGCAGCACATTGTTGATGCCGAGCTGCTGACGCCGCTGCACATCCACCGGCGCGATGGCGTCGATCGGGCGATTCGAGAACACCGCGAGATAGGACGGCACCTGCAGGAATTCGCGCGACTCCGTGTTGACCCAGATGCCGAAGCGGCGCTGCTTGCGCCAAGTGACGAGATCGCTGCGCGGGCCGGATACGGTGACGACGAGATTGTAATTGCTACGCGCCGGCGGCGTCTTGTCGTCCTTCTCCACTGAGCCGAACAGCACCAGCTCTTCGCCGGCATAATTCGGCGTCACGGTGACGCGGTGGTTCGAGACCGACACGATCAAGCGCTCGGCCCGTGCCGGCACCGCAGCGCTGAGCAGCAGCGCAAGGATCGCGATCAGCCACGCCCACATC
>CALRZK010000465.1:0-3915 GCA_943372615.1 Bradyrhizobium ivorense
CGCGCGCGGCATCTGATCAATCCTTGCGGTCAGGAGGATCTCACGCTGCCGCGCCGGCAGTTCCAGAAGGATGGTCTCGAGCTGCTTCAGATCGGACCGCATCTCGACGATGTTGGACGGGGCTGGCGCCTCGTCCGGGATCTGCAGCAAACTGTCCACCTCTGCCGCGCTCAGATAGCGCGTATTGGCCTCACGCATGCGGTCCCGCGCCGCATTCATGGCGATGCCAAAAATATAGTTGCCGGGATTGCGAACGTCTCCGACCGTGTCTACGCGATCGATCTTGAGCCACGCATCCTGTAACGCGTCGGCGGCAAGATCCGGTGAGCCCAACCGACGCGAGAGCCGCTGTTTCAGCTCATCATAGCGGTCGATCAAATGTCGCCTGACAACCGCAAGCGCTGCTTCAGTCATGGTGCGGTTCGCGCTGAATAATCGGCGACATGGTCGCATCCCATGGTGACACCCGGCGCCTTCGGCGTAATGGCAATTACGATCGGCTGCCTCAGTTCCGCAGGAGGCGCCGCACGGAAATCGAGCTGACCGAGGGCCCGCCGAATGGCTGCATCGGCTTCCGTGCTCCCGCCAGAACCAAACTGTTCGTATCTTGTCAAGCGGCCATGAGCGTCGATCGACATCCGCAATACGATCCGATAGTGCCCCGGCCGCGCCTGATCATCCCGACACAGCGCTGCACGAAGCCCTGCTTGTATTCGCCCATAGTAATCGGCAACGGCCAAAGACGTGCGCGCGTCGAGCTCCGCCGGCGCTGGCGACAACAGGATTGATCCATTGGCCAGTTGCCGCGTCGAAAGACCTGAATCGCCGAGAAGTGCAACAAGCGCAGCATCCGATGGCATGGCCCCGCGGATGCGCCTAGAGATGCGCCCCGACGCCAGATTGCTGTTATAAAGCAGGTCTTTACCCGTCACATCACTGTAGCGCTCCAGGGCGGATGCCAGCGGTTGCGCCGGAATGTCGAAGACAATGGGGTCGTTCTGCGCAAGCGCGGCACCTGCCATCAGCGTCAAAGCCATCGCGACATTGAATGCAGACTTCATCCGTCCGATCGACCCGGCACGCCATTCCGGCGCAAATAGCACGACTTGTCCCCGCGACAACGACCTCTCTTCGGACCTATAGGCTCACGATATAACAGTTACGTGTCAGCCGGCCGCCCTACTTCATCAGGATCTGCTGGTTGTGTTCGCCCAAGCGCGGAGCTGCTCGTTCTGGTGCCGGCTGCGATTTCGACCAGCGCCCCGTCGAGCGCATCGCCCTGATCTTGCCTTCGCTGGGATGCTCGATCTCGTCGAAGAAGCCGACCGCCTTCAGATGCGGATCATCGATCAGACTGTCGATCGTCGCCAGCGGCACCGCAGGAATATCGACGCGTTCCAGCTCCTGCATCCACCAATCGGTGCTGCGCGTGGCAACCACCTCAGCCACGATCTTGTACAGCGCCGTCGTGTTGTGCGTGCGTCCCAATACGGTGCAGAACCGCTCATCCTCGAGAACATTGCCGCGATCGACGAGATCAAAGAATGCCTTCCACTGCTTGTCAGTGACGAGCAGCAGGCAAACCACGCCGTCGGATGTCGGGAACGGCCGCCGCACCGATGCATATCGCTCGAAGACGGTCGGGCCAAGCTGCGGCTGGTAGGTGCGGCCACCCATGTGATCGGACAACACCATGAAGGCCATCGTCTCGAACATCCCGATCTCGACATGCTGGCCCTCACCGGTCTTGAGACGGTGATACAGCGCGCCCAACGCCGCATTGGCGGCGTTCATGCCGGTGACGCGATCTGCCACCGCGATCGGCGCGTAGCGTGCGCCGCCCTCCTGCGAGGCGCCGAGCGACGGAATGCCGACGGCGGCTTGAATGAGATCATCGTAAGCCGGCCGATCCGAATAAGGCCCACCACTTCCATAACCGACGATGCTTACATAGATCAGCGTCGGGTTAATGGCGCGCAGGTCGTCGTAAGAGAGACGCAGGCGCTGCATCGCCTTGGTCCTGACATTGCAGATCAGGACATCGGCATCTCGGATCAAGGTCAGAAATGCGTTGCGTCCGTCCTCGCTCTTGAGATCGATGGCGACGCTGCGCTTGCCGCGATTGGCATGAAGATGCATCGGCCCCATGCCGCCACTCCGCGATTGACCAATATTGCGCAGATTATCGCCTTCGGGCGTCTCGACCTTGGTGACGTCGGCGCCCATTTCCGCCAGCGTCTGCGCGGCACAGGGCCCCGACAACATCGTGGTGAGATCGACAACCCGAACACCATGCAGCGGACCCGTCATTGCAAACTCCCTGATCGATCATTGATCACTGCGCTCTATGCGGCGCATTGATTTTCTGTGGCGCGGACTATTCGGATTCAGCTGAATCCAGTGTGTCAAACGCACCAGCGCATGACTACCAGTATTCTGCTGAGCCTGAGAAGTTCGCGGCGGACATGGCCGCCCTCGCCTAGTATTCGATCTCGGTGCCGATCCCGATCGATGTCGCGCCAGCACCCGAAGCCTCGCCCTGCAGGCGCAGGCGGCGAGTGAGATCGATGTCGAGAGTGACAGCGGAGTCCTTGGCGGCTGCCGCGCCCTTCACGCCGACGCTGACGCGGCTGTTGATGGCGCGGGCTGCGCCGACGCTCGGACCGCCCGTCCCGCCCGCCGAAATATCAAGCGCATCGACACCGAGCGAGCGGCGCAGCCGCTCCATCGTGTCCGGGCCGCCATCGCCGGAGAACTGCGCGACCATCTGCGCAAGCTGCACCGCCTGGAATGGTGACAATCCACCGGACGCTTTCGAGAACATGATGCGCGACAGAACCTCGTCCTGCGGCAGATCCGGCGACGAACTGAATGCGAATGTCGGCGCCGAGGCAATGCCGCTGACCGTGATCTGCGCGGTGACGTCACCAGCCTGCGTCTGCGCGACAAAATCGAGCTCCGGCGTTACCTCGCCGCTGAAAGTCGCGCGGCCACGGCTGAAATCGAGCCGCGTGCCGGCCACCTGCAATTTGCCACGCCGCATCTCGAAGGCACCGATGGTGACCGGCGATGCCAACCGGCCGGTCAGCCGCATGTCGCCGCCGAGTTCGGCATCGATACCGCGGCCGCGGACGAACACGCGATTGGGCGCGGAAATGGTGAGATCAAGTGCAGCATCAAAAGGCGGCGCGCGCTTGGTGCGCTTGCGCGCCTTCTCTTCCTTCTCGATGGCCTGCCGCACATGCTCCGGCGCATCCACATGGCGCGTACCGGCCAGCGGCTTCAGAGTTGATGGAAGCCGCTCCGGCACATTGACGTCGAGGCCGTCGATATCGATACGCCCGGTGATCCGGGGATCGCGCATCAGCGGCCCTGCGATGCGCAGGTTCGGGCTGGCGCGCATCTTCATGATCGCGTTCGACGCCAGCAACACGTCGCGGCCCGAGATCTGAATTGAGCCGGGCAAACCGGCATCGGGATCGATGCGGATGTTGCCGCTGGCATTCAGGCTGCCACCATTGGCGCTGGTCGCGGTGAAGCGTTCGATCACCACGTCATCGTTACGCGCAGCGATGCGCGCCGCGATCCCCGTGAGCTTGGTGCCCAGCTCGACATCGTCGAATGTTCCGCCCGCGAGCGTGACTGCGCCATTGAGCTTGGGCTTGTCGAGCGCACCGGTCACGCGCAGGTCGACATCCGAGCGCCCGGACAGCCGGCGTCCCTGCGGCGCGAGATGACCATTCGCTGCGGCAAGATCCAGCGCCCCCTTCACGGCGAGATCGAGATTGCCGCGCTGGAGTGGCACCTTGCCGGTGGCGCGCAACTGGCCGAGACGCGGTGCGCTGACCTGTGCATCCAGCGTGGTCTGCCCCTCATTCAGGCGACCGCTCGCTTGAATGCCCATGGGCGACAGCG
>CALRZK010000466.1:0-3912 GCA_943372615.1 Bradyrhizobium ivorense
GTGCAGCTCATCGCCGGGTGCGATCGACAGCCGCGCCGCCTGATCCGCTTTCGCGCGCACGATGCGTTTGCTCAGGACCTTGCTCGTCGGATTGAGGCGGACGTCTTCGAGATCGACAATATGAAAGAAGCGGAAGAGGGCCTGTTCGCGCGAATGCCGGGCGACGAAGGTGCCGACGCCCTGACGCCGAACCAGCCTCTTGTCGGCTTCGAGTCGCATCAGGGCCTTGCGAACCGTGCCCTGGCTGACCTGATACTCTGCGGCCAGTTCGTTTTCATTCGGCAGCATCTCGCCGGGCTTCCAGCCTCCCGATCCGATGCGCTTGAGGAGCAGAGCTTCCACTTGCGCGTAGAGCGGCTGATATTCCGTTTTCGTCATCGTCGAGATTGCTTTTCCCACCACGCGCGTGGTCTGTCCTGTTTGAATCATAAAGCACGCTATTCTAGCATGAAATGAGACGCGCCCATGCATGCATCCTCGCTCATGACATGCCGCACGTGAGGTCTTGTTTCACGTTCCAGCATCGGCGGCGCGTGTTTGTCACCGGCGTCGCTGCGGAGACTGAAGTCGAGGCGTGCCGCTGATGCTTACGCAAATACAGGCGCATTTCGCACAGCGGTTTACCCTACCGACTGACATCTGCTGTATCTTATATAAGATGCATAAGCGGCGATAGAAAGTGCGGTGAGGCGATGTTCTCTGGCGGTTTATGCCCGTCATGCCCACAGATCTTATGGCCGAATTGACCGGGAACTCGACCCTCGGGGCAGGGTGGAATCGAAGGTAAACGAGTCCTAAACCCCCGCAAAAATAAGCCGCGAGACTCCTTGCCTAGAATCGCCCGATGGTCATCAGGCAATGAGAATGATCGACCATATCTGGTGTAACGGGGTTCAGACGGCGCTGGCCGTCGCCCTTCTGGCCGCCTGCGCGGTCAATGTCCTGCTGCTCTGCGGGCGGCTGTAGAGCATGATCCCGAAAAGTGGCATCCGGTTTTCGGATCAGATCATGTTCTCACAAGGAAAGAGCCTTATGCGCGGCGGTCATCAAACCGCCGTGGGAAAACCGAGAACGTGTCGTTGGCCAGTAGCCCTGCGCGAGCAACTCTGGTAAGTGACGGCGCAACACAGGATCGGCTTGCCGGCGATACCCTCGAAACGGGCTTCAACCGGCTCCAAGCCATTGATTCTGCAGCCGGCGTAGCACAGCGGTAGTGCAGCGGTTTTGTAAACCGAAGGTCGGGAGTTCAATCCTCTCCGCCGGCACCATTCCCACTATTCAGAACCGATCGTTCGGTCATCTGCCCACATTTCCAGCGCAGCCTGAGGCTCTCCTTATTCGGAGCGGCTCAGGGAGTTCTGGGCCCGACCTCCACGACCGTGAGGCCACCGACCTTTTCTGACCGGTACGCGCCGACATAGCGCAGATCCGGAAGAAGGATGGCCCAGCGCTTGTTCGCGGGAATATCGCTGTCGGCGATGGTGTTGCTGCCGGTAAATGCGCCGTAGCTCAGCGAACGCAGGTAGAACATGGTTCGTTGCAGGTCGCCGCCGGCCGACGGCGGCGCCAGAACGATGCCGTCATCTCGTCCGATCAATTTTTGCAAAGCCGGATTCGTCTGGAAGACGAAGGCTGTATCGATCTCGCGGACCGGCATGCTCCAGGGCGCGACGAAGGTGAAAGCGAGTGTCGTCGTGAGCGCGAAGGCGCTTGTCCAGAACAGGCTGATCGGCACGGTCAGGGAAGCCCAGCTCAAAGTCAGGCCAGCCAGAACGGCCTGACAGAGGATCACGGCCAGCGAAAGATAATACGGAGACGCCTTCGCTCCGATCAGCGAAATATCCGGGAAGTCGGTTCGGCTCGCCTCGAACCACACAGTGATGGCGAGGCTGCAGAATGGGACGAGAACCGCCAAGGGCGCGAAGCTGCGATATTTGATATCCCATCCCTTGCGCGAGACGATGCCGATGCCGAGCAGCACAAAGAGCGGAAACGGGTAGAGATAGTAGCGGCCATGAAGTCGCGATATGCGCTCGATCTCGGGATTCATCGTAAAGACGGCCTGCGAGAACAGTGTCGTCATGGCGATGAGTGCCCCCAGGATTGCGAGCGCAGCGATCGCCAGCTGGAACAGCGGGTCTTTCCGGTTGAAGGCCGTTCTCAACGCGAAAGCCACAAGCAATCCGCAATAAGTGCCAACGGCCAGGACGTGGCCCGAAAGATTTCGGGCGAAGGCGCTCCAATTGATCGATCCGCCAAAGACGCCCGAATAGCTGCCGATGGAGGATCCGGACGCCGAGCCCGCCGTCAGCAGAAAGGATGTCAGTTTCCAGGTGACGATCATGCTGGCGAGCAGCGCAAATGCGCTCAGCAAGGACTGTTTCGACGGGCGCTCGATCAAGGTGTAGAGGGCAAGGCCGATGGCCAGCCCAAGCGCGTGGGTTTTGACATTCGCCAAAAGGCCGACGCAGGCCCCCGCAATCACGGCGTTAAGAATACGCCCTTTCGTGACGGGCGACAGCGTCACGGCCACGCAACACCAGAATCCGAAGAAATACATGGATTCCGGCATCATGAAGCGGGCGTAGGACGACGCCGGAGAGAGAATCACGAAGATCGCAAAGATGGTCGCCAGAGTGGGCGAGACGAATTTCCGGCCGATCAGAAAGGCGGGCGCTGCTGTCGCTGCAATGAAGAAGCAGTTGAGCAGGCGTGCATAGAAATAGAGATGGTCCGCCGGCAGTGCCGCATAGAAAAGAAAATAGAGCGGCGACGGATATCTCATCACGTCGCCCCACCGCTCATAGTTTTCGGCGGAACCGCCGAACAGCGAGGGGAGCAAATATCCGGCCTCGTCGGCGAAGACGAAAGCCTGTGGCGTCAACTGGACGCTCCAGGCCAGGCACAGAAACCATATCGCACTGATTGCAAATAGCGGGATGACTGCAGTTCGGATCGTCGTATCGGTCGTCGAGATCGCGGGATGCGTGCTGATGGACAAGTCGTCACCAATTCAGAGTTTCCCGGCTCATTTAGCAGGTCAAATCCGCTTCGCAACCCTTGCAGATAAAGCTATTTGATTGATTCAAGCCTCCGGCTCGAGAGCTGTAGAACTCCGTATCCTTTGTCATTTTCGATAGGGCGTTGACCATCCGTGCAGAAGAGGCTCCGCTCTTGCACGCGGAGGATGTAGTAGCTCGACCTTCGAGTGAGCAGCCGGGGTAGAGAATCGCAAAGCGAAAATGGATGAGCAGATCACGTCTTCGCGTTCCGTTTTGCACGCTACCAGCCGCTGGAGCAGTTCATCGCCAATCATCTGTGCGGTCTCGTCACGCTGCTCGCAGCGACGGCGCTGCAGATCTATCTCCTGCATGATTTCGTGCTGCCACAGGACGCGCTGAAAGCGATGTCGTTCCCGGCCAATCTGATTGTGTTTGGCCTCGCGACGCTGCTGCTGGCGATCTTGTTCGAGAAGATTAGTCTCTAGCCGCAGGCCGAGGCGCGGCCAATCAAGCAAGCGGCGGGTGAGGCGGAAACCAGGGGCGCGAACTCGAATGCGAGTGTCGACAAGAGGCGGGCCTCATAGGCATCTTCGCGCTCGGCTTCCGATACGAAAAACCCGGTGCAGATGACTGCACCGGGCTTTTTGCGACCTGAAGGTCAGGCGTGTCTCAGTAGCACGGATGCGCGCGGCCGTCCTGGCCGCGATAGGCGGCGGCGGACTGCTTGCAGCGGCGCGACAGCGGGCCGTCGTAATAAGCGAAGGTGCCGGGCGTCAGGCCGGGGCCGTAATTGTGCTTGTAGCTGATGCGATAGGGCTGGCCGGGGGCGGCGAACACAAAAGTCTCGGCGGCGTGGTGATGATGATGGCGATGATGCTTGCCGTGCTTGGCGAGAGCAGGGGTGACGACC
>CALRZK010000467.1:0-3912 GCA_943372615.1 Bradyrhizobium ivorense
CTGCGTTGGATACCTCGGTGTTCGGCGCATAGGTGCCGAAATTGATCCACCATGACGTGGCAATCGGCGCGTTGACATCCGTCGTTCCTGTGCCTTGACGCCACAGCCAGTTACCGGTGAGTACGCTTGACGGACCGCCATATTTCGACTGGCCGTAGATATCGCCGGTCAGATTGCCGCCGGCTGTGATCGCAACATTGCCGCCGTAGTCAGGATACCAGGCCTGATAGAGATCGATCGCGGTCTTGAAATCGGTGTCGACGGCAGGCAGGCCCAGCAGCGTTCCGTCGTCGAGCTTGCCGCGGCCGAGATTGTAGGCAGAACCGACATTCGTCGCGGTGCCGGCGGTGTAGACGCCATAGAGCGAGTCCATGCGGATATTGCCGGCGGCCGTCAGCGACAGGTTGCCGGTGCCGGTACGGATCACGCTGAAGGACGGCGCGGCATGGGTGGTGGTCGGCGGCAGGCTGATCGTGTTGAAATTGCCTTGCGCGTAATCTGTAAAATTGGCCGGGAATCCGAAATCCGCCCAGGTCAGATTCGGATCGATGAAGCGATAGAGATCGACGATTTCTTTCTGCGTCTTGTTGAGCATCTGCGCATTGTCGGTCATGCCGAGCGGCAGGCTGCCCGCCGCAGCCACGACGGCAAGCACGCCCTGCATGGTCAAACCGAGTTCGATATTGCCGGCCGACGGTTGCCAGAAATTCGGAGACAGGCCGTAGGCATCGACGAAATCCTGCCATCTGATGCCGGCACCGCCGAGCAACAGCATGACCTCATCCTGCGATTTTCCGATCACGTCGTTGATGGACAGACCGGGATAGTCGAAGCCAAGCGCAGCCCACAGGACAACGGCACCCTGCTGGCTCAAATTCATGAAGACACCGCCGGCCGCTGTACGCGACGCATAGTGCGTGTCTGCGAGAACGATGTTGCCTTTGCCCGTGTTGTTCCGCGCCCGGACATCCGCCGAGCCGAGATCGGCGCCCGCGGTGAACTGCATGTCCCACGATGTCGTGCCGGCACCGAGCATCGGCGCCACGGCCCAGTTCGCCCCCTGCCGGCCGCTGTTCGGTGCGCGCAGCTCGATGCTGGTGCCCCCGATCAGCTTCACATCCGTCATGGATGGGATCAGCGCGCCCGCAGCAAAGTTCATCCGCGCGGTCGAGGTCATATCGATCGGCAGCGGTACGCCCTTGGGCCAGGTCAGCGGTGCGAAGAACGCTTCCGCCCGCAGCACTGTGCCGATGTCGAGTTGCATGCCTACGGCGAGGGTCACGCTGTTCGGCAGCACCGTTCCGGCCGCATAGGCGACAGAGCCGTCAATATTGTAGATGGTCGCGCCGACCACACCGGCGGGAACAGTGTAAGCCGTGACCAGCGTGGCGCGCACCGGGAGCACCGTGCCAGCCGGGATCGCGGTGGTTCGGTTGAATTGATCGGTGAATCTCGCCGGCAGATCATAGTCGAGCACCGCGCCCTTCTTGAACACCGACCCGGTCTCGAGCGTGACGGCGATCGGCAGGACCAGATCGCCGCCGTAGGGCAGCACGCCCTGTTCGAGCAGCCAGCCATTGTCGCCGGTCGTGGCAGGCGGCGGCGCGAAACCGTCATTGACGCTGCCACGAATATTTAGATCGCCGCTGGCGCGGAAATTGATCGCACCGGGCTCGCCATAGCCACGGGCCGGTGTGTTGGCGTTCGGGCCATAGCGATAACCGGACAGATCGAGATCGCCGGCAATGGTGAGATCGCCGTTCGGATTGGTGGCGGTCACCTTGCTGATGATATCGACGCCCGGGCGCAGATGATAGCTGCCGAGTCCTGCGAGACGCGTGCTCAGCGCGTTGTTGTTGAGCGCCGCATTGATGAAGGCGGTGCTGTGGCCATGGATCGTGTCCAGATAGGCCTGGGTGATCTCTTGCGGCTGATAGCCGGTGACATCGGGCGTCGCCGCCTCGGGCGCATCGTCGTAAGTCCGATAGCCATAGACGGCGACGGATTTCGCCCCGGCGATGGATGTCATGCCCTGCACGTCGATGGCGATATCGTCGGTGCCCCGACGCGGTGCATTGAGGGCGAGCGTGCCGCGTGCGACGCCGTCGTTCTGTCGGCGGCCTGTACCCACGGCGACATCGATGCCAGCGCGCAGGTCGATCGCTGCGTTGCCGGTGAGCGTCAGCGTGCCAGCGCGCGAGGTCAGATCGACACTTGCGCGGTTCGGCGCGTCGATGATCAGCCCGTAGCTGTCGAAGCGCATGCCGGTGCCGTGCGCATCGAGCCTGCCATTGATGACGAGATCGTTCATCGCCGCAAGGCGGATGCTACCGACCTGAACGCCGCTCGCATCGATGGTGCCGTTGACCGTGAGGCTACCACCGTCGAGCACGATCTCGACATTGCGGGCCTTCACCTCATTGCCGACGGTGAGATTGCCCTGCTTGACCTGGAAGCGGCGGGCACCGAACACCTCGCCTGCATTGAGCCGGGCATTGAGGCCGGCGAAATCTGCCAGCACCTGCGCCTGCACGGTCACTTCCGCCGCGTCGTAGGGCACCACGGTGCCGCCGGCGTCATGCTCGCCGAAGGCTGCGCCGCGGAAATTGCCGTTCAGCGCCACCTGTCCTGCGCCGTTGCCGAGTGCTGCGAAGGAGGCCGAGCCACCGCGATTGTTCCGCGCCGACACGTCGATCAACGACCCCCCATCCTGGCGGATATTGCCCCCGCTGCTGTTGAGGACGAGATCGCCACCCCAGCTATATTTGGTGACGTCGAAGAGTTGCACCGCGCGCCCCGACAGATCGAGGCGCGAACGATCACCGAGCGCGATATCGCCCGATGCGGTAATGGCGAGACGGCCGGACGGCAGTACCACGCTGGTGTCGATAGCAACGTTGGTGCCCTTCAGTTCGATCGTGGCGCCGAGCGCCTCGACCGGCGTAACCGCACCAACTGTGCCGGTGATGCGGATATCCCCGCCGGCGGTGATCGTGTTGCTGGACGCTGCGGCACCGGTGAATAGCGGCGTCGCGATGGTCAGGTTACCGCCGGTATATTCATAGCCGGTCTTCGGATCATAGGCGCCCTGGCGATGATAGACGCCGAGCGTGCTCTTGTTGTTGGATGTGACGACTTCGCTGGCGCTGATCGTCACATCGGTGAAGCCGAGCGCGATACGCTTGTCCGTCGCCTGGGTGTTCGGGGTCGTATTCGGGCCATAGCCGAACACGACGCGGTTGGCGGCGATGTTCAGTTTGCTGTCGCCGAGCAAGCCCGCGATTGCGGCGCCGGGCGCCGCCTCCAGACCGGTCCAGACGAATTCGCTGGCCCGGATCGTGGCGACATCGCCGCTGTCGCCATAGCCATAGATGGCCGGCGTGCCGAAGACGAGACGGCCGACCTTGGTGGCGTCGATCTCTACGCTGCCAAATACGTTCACCGAATTGCGGGCATTCAGCGCAAGGGTCTCCAGCGCAGGTGCACCGATGGCGGTGTTGCCGGCAAGCAGGCTCGTCATCACGCCCTGATTGAGCTGAAGGCCGGCCGGCAGTTGACCGGCTGCGGCGGCAGCCGCGACCGCCGCATCATCGCCGAGATTGATCGCCGACATCGCCAGCACGAGATTGCGCGTGCCATATGAAACGTTGCTCGCCATCGCGAACGAACCGACCGTCGCGACGGCAATGGTGCCTTCGGACACCAGCGTTGTCGTACGGCTGCAGCCTGCTGTGACGCAGCTGCCGACGCTGATCTGGACGTTGCTGACTTCGCCGCTGTTGGACGTGTCCGCCTGCGTCAGATTAATGAAGCCGTTCGATACGACCAGCACGCCGTTGCCGAAGAACACATAGCCGTCGCGGGAGTCGTAGCTGGCGCGGCCGCGGCCGATGGTGCTGATCGATGCGCCCT
>CALRZK010000468.1:0-3911 GCA_943372615.1 Bradyrhizobium ivorense
CTCGCAGCCGAAGCAACCACCATCATCAATGCGCAGGACTACGGACGCAGCATCTATGACCTCGCGATCCGCCGTCAGCTGATCGGCGTCGGCGAGGACATGGTCAATGTCGCCTATGACGCGCCGGTGGATTTCGCCCCGCGCGCCCAGATCGAGGATGCCGAGCGCCGGCTCTATGAGCTGGCCGAAGCCGGCCGTTATGACGGCGGCTTCCAGCGCTTCTCGCAGGCGATGAGCACCGCCCTCGAAATGGCGGCCAACGCCTATCAGCGCGACGGAAAGCTGTCGGGCGTCTCCACCGGGTTGCGCGATCTCGACGCTCGCATGGGCGGACTGCAGCGCTCCGACTTGATCGTGCTCGCCGGCCGTCCCGCCATGGGCAAGACCTCACTCGCCACTAACATCGCCTACAATATCGCCGCCGCCTATCAGGCGGAATTGCAGCCCGACGGCACCAGCAAGACCGTCAATGGCGGCGTGGTCGGCTTCTTCTCATGCGAAATGTCGGCCGAACAGCTCGCCACGCGTATTCTTGCCGAGCAGACCGAGATCTCGTCGAGCCTGATCCGCCGCGGCGGCATCACCCAGGACCAGTTCGACAAAGTCCGCGACTACACGATCAAGCTGCAGAACCTGCCGCTCTATGTGGACGAAACCGGCGGCCTCTCGATCTCGCAGCTCACCGCCCGCGCCCGCCGCCTGAAGCGGCAAAAGGGCCTCGACGTCATCATGGTGGACTACATCCAGCTGCTGCAGGGCTCGGGCAAGCGCTCGGACAACCGCGTGCAGGAAGTCACCGAGATCACCACGAATTTGAAGGCGCTGGCGAAGGAGCTCAACGTTCCCATCATCGCGCTGTCGCAGCTCTCACGTCAGGTGGAAAACCGCGAAGACAAACGGCCGCAACTCGCCGACTTGCGTGAATCCGGCTCGATCGAGCAGGACGCCGACGTCGTGATGTTCGTCTATCGCGAGGAATACTACCTGCAGAGCAAGGAGCCCAAGGCGGGCACGCCGGAGCACGAGAAATGGCAGCTCGACATGAGCCTCGTGCACGGCAAGGCCGAAGTGATCGTCGCCAAGCAGCGACATGGTCCCACGGGCGCCGTCCCGCTGCAGTTCGAAGGCCAGTTCACGCGCTTCAGCGATCTCGCCGAAGGCGACCGCTACATGCCGGCGGTGCAGCACGAGTGATGTTGTGACTGCGGCAACGCCCGTGAAAGGTCGCTGCCTCTCCAGCTGTCATTACCCGCGAAAGCGGGTAATCCAGTAGACACCAGACGGAGTGATAACCACATCGCCCGCGTTTACTGGATCGCCCGGTCAAGCCGGGCGATGACAAACGAGAGTTAGCTCCCGTAACACAGGACGGGGCGATCACCTGAGACCCGCAGATGACCGAAACCACCGCCACTGAACTCGACCCCACCGCCATCGGCCTCCTCACCATTGATCTTGACGCCATCGCCGCCAACTGGCGCAAGCTTGAAAAGGCCAGCGTCCCCGCCGAATGCGGCGCGGCCGTCAAAGCCGACGCCTATGGCTGCGGCATCGATCGCGTCGTCCCTGCCCTCGCCAAGGCCGGCTGCAAGACTTTCTTCGTCGCCACCATCGACGAAGCCCGCGCCGCGCGCGCTGGCGCGCCGGATGCTGCGATCTATGTGCTGAACGGCCTGTCGCCGAATGCCGGTGACGCACTCGCCGCCATCAAGGCGCAGCCGGTCATCGGCGACCTCAACGAACTCGCCGAATGGGACATGTTCTGCCGCCGCACCGGCTGGACCGGCGGCGCCGGCGTTCATGTCGACACCGGCATGAGCCGACTTGGTCTCTCGGTCGATGAAGCGCAAAGCCTCGCGCCGCGTATTGCTTCCGGCAATCACGGTTTTACACTGGCCATCAGCCACCTCGCTTGCGCCGAACAGCTGCAAAATCCGATGAACCCGAAGCAGGTCGGCGCTTTCCGCGAAATCTCGCATCTGTTCTCCGGCGTCACCTCGTCGCTGGCCAATTCCTCCGGCATCTATCTCGGCCCCAGCTACATGTTCGACATGGTGCGCCCGGGTGCAGCGATTTATGGCGTGAATCCGACGCCGGAAGCTGCCAATCCGATGCTGCCGGTGATCGACCTCAAGGCCCGCATCATCCAGACCCGTGATGTCCCTCGTGGCGACACCGTGGGCTATGGCGCCACCTGGACCACACGCCGCCCCACGCGCATCGCCATCATCGCGACCGGCTATGCCGACGGCTATTTTCGCGCAGCGGGGAGCAGCGATGGCACCCGTGGCGCCGAGGTGGTCGTCGCCGGCCAGCGCTGCCCGGTTGCCGGCCGCATCTCCATGGACCTGATCGCGGTCGATATCACCGACCTCCCCGCCAATGCCGCCCGCCGCGGCCACATGGCCACGCTGATCGGCGAAGGCCTCACGGTGAACGACCTCGCGCATCGCTTCGGCACCATCGCCTATGAAGTGCTGACCAGCCTGGGGCGGCGCTATCAGCGCTCCTATAAGGGCGGATAAGCTCTCCAAAGATTTGTTCAAGGACGCGCGACGTTGATCACCGGCTTCATCTTCGTCTGCGCCGTCGGCCTGCTGGCCGGCACCATTTCCGGCATCGTCGGCACCGGCTCGTCCATCATGCTAATGCCGGTGCTGGTCTACGAATATGGGCCGAAGGAAGCCGTGCCGATCATGGCGGTTGCGGCCGTGATGGCCAATCTGTCGCGCATCATGGCGTGGTGGCGCGAAATCGACTGGCGCGCGACCTTTGCCTATTCGATCACCGGCATTCCCGCCGCGGCGCTTGGCGCCCGCACCCTGCTGGTGCTGCCGTCGCAAGCGGTTGATCTCGCCATCGGCCTGTTCTTCATCGCCATGGTGCCGCTGCGGCACTGGCTGGCACGACGCTCCTTCACCATCAGCCTGTGGCAGCTCGCGCTGGGCGGCGCGATCATCGGCTATGTCACCGGCATCGTGGTCTCCAGCGGTCCTTTGAGCGTGCCGCTGTTTCTGTTTTACGGGCTTGCCAAAGGCGCCTTCCTCGCCACCGAGGCCGCGAGTTCGCTCGGCCTCTATCTCAGCAAGTCCATCACCTTCCAGCGCTTCGGCGCGCTCGATTTCGACGTGCTGGTGAAAGGCCTGATCGCCGGCGCATCGCTGATGTTCGGCGCCTTCATCGCCAAGCGCTATGTGCTGAAGCTCAGCGTGGAGACGTTCCGGCGCATCATGGACGGCATCATGATCGTGGCCGGCATCAGCATGGTGCTGTCGGGCCTGCGACTGGTCTGACAACGCCAAAAACAAATCGGCCGCCTTGCGGCGGCCGATGGATCGTCAAAGCGATGCGGTCGGCTCAGTAGCCGTAGCGACCGTAGCCGCCACCATAACCGTAGCCACCACCGTAGCTCGCGCTATAGCCGTAGCTTCCATAGCTGGAGCCGAAGCTGAAGCCGCTGTTGCAGGTCGAGCAACCCGTCTGCACCTGGACCGGTGCGTAATAGACCTGAGCCGGCGCCACCTGCACCGTGCGCTGCTGGGTGGCGTACTGCGCCGGGATGCGGCGATATTCGGTGCGCGCCGGTGCGACCATCACGGTCTTCGGCACCATCACCGTGCGATACTGTGCCGGACGATGACGACGCACGGTGTGCCCCGGCGAGACCATCACGGTGCGTTCGACCGTGCGATATTGCGGCGGGATCACCTGCGGCTGATAGCAGGTGGTGCAGCCGGCCGAAGCCATGGTCGGGATCGCCACGCCGGCGACGGCAACAATTGCGGCAACAATGATTTTTTTCATGATCGTGTCCTGTGCGAGGGCCGTATTGCAAACGAGTTCGGATCGCTTTCGGACAGGAGACTTAAATGAGCGGCATCGCCGGTCAACGCGGAGTTGTTATTTACCTT
>CALRZK010000469.1:0-3909 GCA_943372615.1 Bradyrhizobium ivorense
GGCGACAAGCTCATCCTCGCCGATGGCTATGTCATCGAGCCCTGCCCTGACGACACTGCCGACACGGAGACGGCAGCCGAATGGATGCTGCCGTCGCGCATCAACTAGCAGACGTGTGCAGCAACCTTTCCCGATATCGTATGTTGCAACCATCTCAATTCCAGCGAGGACATTGCGATGGATACGTCGAAGATCAAGGAACATATGGACGTCATCTCGGCCGACCGCAAAACCGTCGGCAAGGTCGATCATCTCGAAGGCGCAGATCAGATCAAGCTGACAAAATCGAACTCACCGGATGGCGCGCATCATCACTTCATTCCGGTTGATTGGGTCGATCATGTCGATGCCCATGTGCATCTCAACAAGGATGCAAAGGAAGTAACTGCCCACTGGGCGGGGTGATATTAGACTGGCCGTCTGGTTGCGACCGGGTGGCCCTTCATCGAAGGAGCAAGCCATGCCCGACGATTACACAGACAAGCGCAACGGCGCTTATGACGCGGTGCCCGCCGTCGGCAAGGAACCGTATTACCGTTCCGACGAGGACGGTCACGTTCATCAGGTCTGGACGAATCCGGTCCCTCTTCGTCTGGAGCGCGAAGCGGCGCCCCCGCTCAATCCGCGTACGGGCCGCAATCCTGCGAGCTAGCTGCTCGTTTCGAAACTCGCCAAATGACACAGCGTTGAGTGTTCCCGACCGTAAGGGAACCGCGATGGGCCATTCGAGACAGGACGATAAACCGGGACCGGCCGACAAGATGTTCGGCAAGATTGCGAATGCCACATCGCGAGCCGCAGGCCGCGCGACGACTTTCATCATCGCTGCCGGTGTCGTGATCGTCTGGACCATCACCGGCCCGATCTTCGGCTATTCCGATACGTGGCAGCTGATCATCAACACGGGCACGACGATCGTGACCTTCCTGATGGTCTTCCTGATCCAGAATTCACAAAACCGCGACAGCGCTGCGATCCAGGTCAAGCTGGACGAGTTGATCCGCACCAGCGCCGCGCGTAATTCGCTGGTCGGCATCGAGCATCTCTCCGACCAGGAACTGGAAGATATCCGCGCGAAATGCGAGCAGCGCGCCGAGGCCGAAAAAGCCGGCGATAAAAGCGTCGAGCGCATGGTCGATCGTGCCAACACAGCCGCGGTACAGGCCGTGAGCTGATATGGTAATTAATGCTGCTTAAGTACCCTTCAGAAGCGGAAGTATTCTCGGCGCGAAACGGAACAAGGCTGTTTATCCTTTCTTGAGTCTGCGTAGCTCAAACAAGGATTATGCATATGAACAAACTTATTATCGCCTCGGCCATCGTCGCGCTGTCCGCCTCTGCGTCTTTTGCTCAATCCGGTGCCAACCCGAGTGCGCCGCAGCCGAGTTCAACTGGCGCCGGCGTGAATCAGCCGGGTACCACGAGCACCGGCACTGCTGTTGATCGTCCAGACTCGAAGATGAAGAAGGACAACAACATGATGAAGAGCGATGGCATGATGAAAAAGGATGACATGAAGAAGGACGGCATGAAGAAGTAACGTCGATTTTCTTCATCATTACGATTCAAGTCGCGCGACGCTGGCAGCGTCTGCGCGGCTTTCCATTTGCCGCAGTTATTAAGCGCGGCTCTCTTCGAGATCGATTAGCGCGATACCGAGATCGCCGCGCTTTTTGCGCCGTAGGCATGCGGGCGTTTCGGTGAGAATGACTTCGAGCGTCGGCCGCACGATGCCCTTGACGAAATGTCCGCCACGCACCGATCCGTCGGCAAGACCGAGCACCGCATGCAGATGCAGACTCGATTTGCCGTCATCGCCCACGGCGACATCACCGAGCAGACTCAGAACCTCGCTGGCTTCGGTGACCGGAATGTCCTTGTAGGATTTGGTCTCATATTCATAGAACGCCACGGTCGCCTGCTTGAAGGCGCCGATCGCAGTGATCGATGCGGCGGCGATGCCGGCTTCGTTGACATATTTGGTCAGCGCCTCGAACGCTTCCTCGCCGGTCTCCAGCACGACCACATGGGTTTTCACTCCATCATCCTGCGAAACGAGTTTGCCCTTCATCCATCCATCTCCATTGTGAAGTCGAATGATGAACGAGACGGATCAGGTGCCGTTCCAGGCGCGGACATTGTGCCGCCCCTGACAGCAGGTCGGGCAACAAAAGCCTCAGAAAATGAAAACCCTGAAAACGAAAAAGCCGCCGGAATGCGGCGGCCTTTCGGACATTTTCCTTCCCGGTACGGAAGAACGTTTGGTTGCGGGGATAGGATTTGAACCTATGACCTTCAGGTTATGAGCCTGACGAGCTACCGGGCTGCTCCACCCCGCGCCAAACCTTTCGGGAACATGTGCTGGATGCCAACGCCTGAGGCGCGAGCAAATCCCAGACCAAAGGTTCCTGAGAGACTGCCGGGCAACGCCGCGGCATGAGGGGTATCTATCAATGCCCGCCGGCTTTGGGAAGGGGCCGGGTGCATCTTTTTGCGTTTTTATGACGGGGTGGGGAAAATTGTCCGTCGCCGCCGTCAGCTCAGCAGAAACCCGCCATCCACGGTCACGGTGCTGCCAGTCATGTAGCGCGAGGCCCCGGAGGCCAGCAGCAGGATGGCGCCGTCGAGATCGCTCTCATGCCCCACCCGGCGCTGCGCGATGCGCTTGACCAGCTTTTCGCCCACCTGCGTATCCCAGGCGGCATGGTTGATGTCGGTATCGATATAGCCCGGTGCCAGCGCATTGACGCGGATGCGGTGTGCGGCGAGTTCCAGCGCCAGCGCCTTGGTGGCCTGCACGATGCCGGCCTTGGAGATCGCATAAGGTGACACCGCCTTGGTTAGCCCGAAGCCGAGCACCGAGGCGATATTGACGATATTGCCCTCCACCTTATGCGCGATCATGCGGCGCGCGGCTTCCGTCGCGGCGAAATAGGCGCCTTTGAGATTGGCGCCCATCACCGAATCCCAATCGGCTTCGGTCTGGTCGATGGCCATCTTCTCCACCGCGATGCCGGCATTGTTGATCAGCACGGTCACGGGCCCGAGCGCCTTCTCGGCGGCATCGAAGGCTTTCGCGATCGAGGCATTGTCGGTGACATCCATCGCCACCGCAAAAGCCCGGCCGCCTTTGTCGGTAATTTCCTTCTGCAGGGCCTCGAGCTTCCCAGTCTGTCGCGCCGCCAGCACCACGGCAGCCCCATGCGCGGACAACACGCGCGCGAACTGGCGGCCGAGCCCCTGCGAAGCGCCGGTGACGAGGATGACTTCCTTGGAGACGTCGAATATAGCGGACATGGTCGTTCCCTGATGCGGCTGTTCTGTTGGCCCTAGTGATACAAGGCCTGGCAGCGATCGCAAACTGCCGGGGCGCCGCCAATTTCTTTCACGCGGAATGCCTGATGACGCGAGGACGCGATGAACAGTTTTGACATCATCGTTTATCTCGCTCTGACGATCGCGATTGTGCTCGGCTTTCGCTCGGGCTTGCTGCGCAGCGCCATCACCATTCTCGGCTATCTCGTTGCCGCGCCGATCGCCATATGGATCACTGGCCTGGTGCTGCCGCAGGCGCCTGCCGGCGCGTCCCAGGTGCAGAATTCACTGACCTTCTTCGCCATCTTCCTGATCGCCGGCATCTTACTGGGCTCGCTCTTGCGCCTTGCCATCAATGACCTGATCGGCGCGCATATCGGCATCGGCGACAGGCTCGGTGGCGCATTGCTCGGCGCTATTCGTGTCGGCCTGATTGCAGTGACCCTGGTGCTGATTTTCGACCAGCTCGTGCCGGCCAATGCGCAGCCATCCTATCTCACCGGCTCGCATCTGCGCCCGCTGCTGTCGCGGCTCGGCCAGACCGGCATTCGCTCATTGCCGCCGGATGTCACCGCGCGCTTCGAACAATTGAAG
>CALRZK010000470.1:0-3908 GCA_943372615.1 Bradyrhizobium ivorense
GATGACGAACTGCGCGACAACGCAGTCGAATGTGGAATCCGCAAACTCCATCGCATGGGCGTCCATCTGGCGGACTTCCTTGACCCATGGAAAACGGCCCGACGCCATCTTTGCGCGTGCTTTGGAGAGCATCGGCTCGGAGAGATCAATGCCGGTAATTTCGGTGCTGCCATCGTAGTCATCAAAGGAAAGGCCGGTGCCGACACCGACCTCGAGCACCTTGCCGCCGACATTGCGCGCCGCTTCCGCGGCAGCGCGCCGGCCCTTCAGCATCACCGGGCCACAGACGGCATCGTAGATCGGCGCCCAGCGGGCATAGGCCGTTTCAACAATGGACTTCTCGAGATCCAGCGTCGTCATCGATGGTTCCGTCCAGCGTGTCCGATGGAATCGGACAACCCATGTGCTGTTCGGCTGATATCAAGGCGGGATGACAGATCGACGACAGAGTGTCGCACTTGGGACACGTCTGCACACTCTCGTAGCGGGCTCGTGCAAGCCCAGCCGTGAGAGAGTTCAACTAATAAAACGCGTGGAAATGATGGACCGGCCCATGGCCGTGCCCAACCGTGAACCTGTCGGCTGCGGCAATAGCCGCGGTAACATAGGCCTTAGCAGCGCGCACCGCGGGTTCCAGCTCCTGTCCCTTGGCAAGTTCGGCGGCTATCGCTGATGACAGCGTGCAGCCAGTCCCGTGGGTATTCACGGTGATCACACGCGGCGCCGGGAGTGCGACGACGCGATCGGCGGTGATGAAGTAGTCGATGCTCTCGGGGCCATTGCCATGCCCGCCCTTGATCAAGACCGCCTTACAGCCGAGGCCGAGCAGCCGCTTGCCCTGATCCTCGATCTCCTGCTCGTTCGTCGCCACTGCCTCGTCCAGCAATGCCGCGGCTTCCGGCATGTTCGGCGTGATGATGTGAGCATGCGGAATGAGGATACTGCGCAACGCCTCGATGGCATCGGGCACCAGTAGACGATCGCCCGAGGTCGCCACCATCACCGGATCGAAAACCACATGCGCCGGCTGCCAGCGCGCCAACCCATTGGCGATCGCCGCAATGATATCCCGCTGCGAGACCATGCCGATCTTCACGGCACCGACAGCGAGGTCGTCGAACACCTCGTCGATCTGTGCCGTGACGAACTCCGCCGGCACCTGATGAATGCCGGTCACGCCGCGGGTGTTCTGCGCGGTCAGCGCCGAGATCACCGACGCGCCATAGACACCAAGAGCGGCGAAGGTCTTGAGGTCCGCCTGGATACCCGCTCCGCCCGAGGAGTCGGAGCCGGCAATTGTCAGGGCAACGGGCGTTGGCATCGGAAAAACTCACGTCAAATCAAACGGGAAGCGTATTCCCAGTGGTACTCCACCGCCGCGGAGGCAGCAACCCGAGCAGGCGCAACCACTTTGCTCGATGACACCCGAGCGCGTGATGCGCCAAACTGTCCCGCCGGTCGTGCATGGCGCATATACGGGCAATGCGATACCGTCTCCAAAAAATCAGGAGGAGACAAAAATGACCAACCACGTCAATCGCCGCCATTTCCTTGCCGCTGGCTCGGCGGCCGTCGCCCTGCCATTTCTGGCACGCGGCGCCTCGGCTCAGGGAGCGTGGCCGTCGAAGCAGATCCGCATGATCTGCAGCTATCCCGCCGGCGGCCAGACGGACCTGCTGGCGCGCTCGTTCGGCGAATTTATCGGCAAGCAGATCGGCCAGACCGTCGTGGTCGAGAACAAGGCCGGCGCGTCCGGAGCGATCGGCACCGCCGAAGTCGCGCGCGCCGAGCCCGATGGCCACACCATCCTGTGCTCGATCTCCACCACCTATGTGATGAACCGCGTCATGCTGAAAACGCCCGGCTACGACATGGACAAGGATCTCTCGCTGGTCAGCGTCGTCCCCGGCGCGGGACTCTTGCTGGTCGCCAATCCGGCATCGGGCGTGAAATCGCTCGATGATTTCGTTGCCTTCGCGAAGAAGAAGGACAAGGTGAATTTTGGCACCTACAGCGTCGGCTCCGCCCCGCATTTCACGGTCAACGAACTCAACAAGCAATATGGCCTCAAGATCGAGCCGATCCATTATCGTGGCGAAGCACCGATGTGGACCGGCCTTGCCGACGGCTCCCTGGACTTCGCCATGGGCAGCTACACAGCTGCACAGTCGGTTCTGCAGAGCAATCGCGGCGTGGTCTTCGCCGTGCATTCGAAGAAGGTCGATGCGATCCCAGACGTGAAGACACTGCCCGAACAGGGAGCGACCTCAAAATTCTTTACGGTCAGCGGTTTCTCCGGCTGGGCCGTGCCCAAGGCGACGCCGCAGCCGATCGTGGACAAACTGGCAGCACTGTTCGTGCAGGCCAATAGCGATCCGAAGATCAAGGAGGTTCTCAAGACCGTGGCGCTGGAGCCGGCGCTCGGCTTCAAGGAGACCAATGCGCTGTATCAGAAGGAACTGCCGGTTTGGCTCGAAGCCGCACAGGCGCTGGGCCTGCAGCCAGCCTGAGGAGACGTTACGGCCGCCGGTTCCCGGCGGCCTTGCCACGCTGGCTGTTTTGGGCTTGATGATCTCCAAACGCCTATGTTCGGAGAATCCCGATGATCCCCTTCTTTGTCCAGATCAAGTGCAAGCTTGGCCAGTCCTATATCGTGGCCAATGCGCTGGCAGAGGCCGAGATCGCCTCGGAAATCTATTCCACCGCCGGCCATTACGACCTGCTGGTGAAGTTCTATGTCGATAAGGACACCGATATCGGTCACTTCGTGAACGAAAAGGTCCAGGTGCTGCCCGGCATCCAGGACACCCACACGATCATTACGTTCAAGGCGTTCTAACGCCATGTAGGGTGGGCAAAGCGCAGCGTGCCCACCTTTACCAGCCGTGCACTTGAAGGTGGGCACGGCGCTCCGCGCCTTTGCCCACCCTACAGGTCTCAGCTTAAACCGCCATCTTCCGGTGCCGCACTGGCGCCGCCGGGCTCAGGCTCTCCGCAGCATCGATGATCGAATTCGCATCGATGCCGTGATGACGATAGAGATCGCCGATGGTGCCGGTCTGGCCGAAATGCTCGACACCCAGCGCCTCCAGCCGATGACCATGCACCGCGCCGAGCCAGGCAAGCGTCGCCGGGTGGCCATCGAGCACCGTAACGATCCCGCAATCGCGCGGCAGCGGACCCAATAGTTTCTCGACATGGCTCTGCTGCGGCGTGCGCTGTTCGCGGCGGGTGCGACGGGCTGCCGTCCAGCCTGAGTGCAAACGATCGGCTGAGGTGATCGCGAGCAAGCCGATGTCGCGATGGCTTTCGCCGAGCAGCCCCGTCGCCTCGATCGCTTCCGGCGCCAGCGTGCCCGTATAGGCGATCACCAGATCGCAATTGTCGCCGGGCTCGCGCAGCCAGTAGGCGCCTTCGGCGATATGATGCTGCAGCTCCGGTGTCATGATGCGCTTCGGCTGCTCGATGGTCCGCGTCGAGAGGCGGAGATAGACCGAACCGCCCTCGCCCGCCTCGCGCTGCATATGGGCAAAACCCCAGCGCATGATCACGGCGAGCTCATCGACAAAAGCCGGCTCATAGGATGCGAGCCCGTCCTGCGCCATGCCGATCAGTGGCGTTGCAATCGATTGAGGCGCGCCACCTTCCGGCGCCAGCGTGATGCCGGACGGCGTTGCCGCCACCATGAAACGCGCATCCTGATAGCAGGCATAGTTGAGCGCATCGAGGCCGCGCTCGATGAAGGGATCATACAGCGTCGCGATCGGCAGCAGCCGCGCGCCGTTGATGGAGTGCGACAGGCCGAGCGCCGACATCATGATGAAGAGATTCATCTCGGCGATGCCCAGCTCCATATGCTGGCCCTTCGGCGAGTAATCCCACGCGAAAGTAGATGGGATCTTCTCCTG
>CALRZK010000471.1:0-3907 GCA_943372615.1 Bradyrhizobium ivorense
GCCTGGTGGCAGCTTGCTTTCGCTCAGCCCCGCGAGTTCACCACGGTCACCAAGGATCCGCAGCTTGAGCGTGGCGCCTACCTCGTGGAGGGGCTTGCTCATTGCGGTGCCTGCCATACGCCGCGCGGTATCGCGTTCCAGGAAACCGCGATGGCCGACGGCAACAACAGTCGCTTCCTGTCGGGTTCAGTCCTCGAAGGCTGGTACGCCAAGAACCTGCGCGGCGAGGATACGGGTCTGTCGACATGGACAACGGCCGAGATCGTCGACTTCCTGAAGACCGGGCGTAACGACAAGACGGCCGCGTTCGGCTCAATGGCCGATGTCGTCGAGCACTCGAGCCAGCACCTGTCAAACGACGACCTGACGGCAATCGCGACCTACCTGAAATCCCTGAAGCCTCGCGAGGGCCGCAGCCCGACATGGCACCCGAAGGACGATTTCACCACCGCGGCGCTGAAAGCCGGCGACTTCAGCGCGCCTGGTGCCTCTTCCTATGCCGAGCATTGCGCCATCTGTCATCGGATGGACGGCAAGGGCGCGTCACGCATCTATCCGGCGCTCGCCGGGAATTCGATGGTGTTCGCCGACGATCCGAGTTCACTCATTCAGGTGACGCTTGCCGGCGGGCGCATGCCAAAGACCCCGCATGACACGATGGCATTCACGATGCCGGGCTTCGCAAATCTCACCAACCGGGAGGTCGCCGATGTCTTGAACTTCATCCGCAACGGCTGGGGCAACCATGGCAGTGAGATCACCGAAGCGGACATCTCGCGCATGCGCCACGAGATTGCGCGCAAGCCGAAGCATTACGTGCCGGGAGAACAAAAATGAAGAAGCGCTCCCTTTTCCTGACCGGCGTCGCAATCGTGGCGGTCGCCGCGACCGCCGGGGCATTTGCCCTCATGCACGAGCCCATTCTGGACGCGCCGGCTGCGGATGCGATCGCGGTGCTGGATGCCAACAACAAGCGGATCGGCGACTATCGCATTCCGGCAGACAGCACGATTGCCGCGCAGCCGAACGCGGAAGCCGTCTTGCTCGGCCAGCGGCTTCTCAATGAAACCGCACGCCTGCTGCCGGCCAATGTCGGAAATGGTCTGAACTGCAATTCGTGCCACATGGCGCATGGCAAGATGTCGGACGCGAACCCTTACATCAACACGACCAACAGCTATCCGTCCTTCAACCCCCGCGCCAACCGCGATGTCGACCTGACCATGCGCATCAATGGCTGCTTCCAACGCTCCATGAACGGCAAGCCTCTCGGCCCAGAAAGCACCGAGATGCATGCCATGCTTGCCTACATGGACTGGCTGCGTCAGGGAGTGGAAAAGGGCAACAAGGCTGCGGTGCGTAACGCAGGGCCGATCGATGAAAGCCTGGTGCCCGATCCCGAGAGGGGCAGGACGATCTATGCCGCTCAATGTGCCTCGTGCCACGGGGCCAATGGGCAAGGCATGAAAGACCAGGCCGGATATTATATCTTCCCGCCGCTCTGGGGTGATGAATCGTTCAATATCGGCGCCGGCCTCGCCCGTACCTACAAAGCGGCGCAATTCGTCAAATACGCCATGCCTCCAGCTATGCATCTGCAAGCCCCACTTGGAGCGGGCGGGGTCCTGTCGGATCAGGATGCTGTGGACGTGGCCGAGTTTTTCACTCACATGCCGCGGCCGGATTTCGCGGGCAAGGTCAACGACTGGAAGGGCGTCAAGAAGCCGAAGGATGCCAGGTATTGACGCAAGCATGCGGTCAGGCGTGGGAGAGCCGTGCCACCTGACCGTCGGTATTTTAACAATCTCTGCACGTGTAAATTAACGGTTCGTCTTTATACCGGATCTTGCTCGCCCGGCGCCGGAAGAGCATGTGGCCCTGAATCATATGGCAATGTCGACATCGAGGTCGCGCGGCAGCATCGGTCTTGAACCGCTCGCGTTGGACGAAATGTAATTCCAGCCAATTTTGATGGTCATCATCCTCCCGCGCCGCCAGCGCTGCGTTATGTCATCCGATCTTTGGTAATGCGTTGCGTCGCATTGGGCGCGGGAGATGATAGGATTTGCGGCTTCACATTCAAAAATCAAAAGACGAACGGGCCTGTTCCTTTCTTCTTTATCTTGCGAACCGGGTCGATACACTGAGCCTCATGGGTCTCGGGATCCTGACCACTGTTTGCTTTGCTGCGATCGCCGTGTTCAGCTTCGCGCTTCACTCAAGCGGATTACACGTTGCGCCGCTATATATGGTTCCGGTCGCTTTGGTGAGCTGGCGACTCGGGCTCCGGGCCGGCATTACCGTCGCCCGGACCGCGGCCGCGACATCACTCGCGATCTGCCTGGCTTGCGGAGGCCCTGCCAAGGCCTTGGCTCTCAGTAATCTTGCGCTTCAGTTGGTGACGCTTCCAGTGCTGGCCGCAATCGTCGCCAGCTTCCGCTGCAGCTTCGATCGCGAGCATTTTCTGGCCCGCCGCGATGGTACGACCGGCGCCTACAATCGTGTCGCATTCGAACAGATTGCCGAGCAGATGATATCGAAAGCCAGTTCGAAGCGTGTCCGGCTCCTGCTGATCTATTTCGACCTGGACGGCTTTAAGATCATCAACGATCGCTACGGCCATGAAGCTGGTGACCGCGTGCTCGAAAGCCTAGGCGCAGCCGCCGGTTCAGAGCTCCCGCCTGGGGCCTGCTTCGGTCGCATGGGCGGCGACGAATTTTCTGTTCTCATGCCTCTCGATCCTCATGACGAAACGAGCCATGTCACCGAGCATCTGCATCGAAAGCTCTCCAGCGCATTATCTGAGACCATACACTGCGCCACATGCAGTATGGGGGCGGTGATCATCCCGCCGGGGTTGAACCTACCCCTCAAGGACATTATGAGGCGGGCAGACCGTGTGATGTATGCCGTCAAGCGCAGCAGCAAAAACGGCGTGCAGCTCGCCGCGTTGTCCAACGGAGTGGAGCAGGATGAGTTACCGCTATTCGCCGGCACGAGGGCGGGGGCGGATCGACATCGATCATCCGAGACCGGTACGCGTCGACATTCCGCCGATGCCGTTACGTTGAATTAGAAATGCTTATCTCTGACGCGGGAGATTGGCTTACCCTCGTCCTGAGGCCACTCGACCTCATCGCAACCAACTCGACCGCTTTTAGCTGAAGTTGGTGCCTTTCTTCCCCGAAACGCAGCTTTCTTAAGGTTGCCTTAAGGTTGGTTTCCGAGCGCTGAATTCCGTGTGCCTGCCGCAAGAGCATGGACGCGTGCGGGAGGGAAGCGCATGGTGACTATGGGACTTTTGCTAGCGTTGAGTTTCGCGGTCTCGCTGCTCGCGCTTGCTTTCCTGATTTGGGCGATCAGCAACAGGCAGCTGAAGCTCGATCAGGAAGACGCCAAGGTAATTTTCACACCCGGAGAGGAAGGGCACCTCGACAGCCCGGACGCCGAGAAAAATCCTGCAAGGCGCCATTACTTCGATGCAGAGACCGCGGGCATCGATCGCATCTCCACCAAGCCCGTCGCGATCCTTATCGTCGCCGCCACAATCTGGCTTCTGATCGGCTCGACTTTTGGCCTTGTCGCCTCGCTAAAACTTCATTGGCCGGACTGGCTCTCGGCCTACGCGCCGCTGACCTTCGGCCGCGTCCGTACCCTGCATCTCAATCTCGTTATTTACGGCTGGCTGTCGCAGATGGGCGTGGCCTCGATGGTCTGGATCCTGCCACGCATCTTCCACACACCATTGCGCGCGCCGCAGCTGCCCGTCATAGGCGCAATTCTGTGGAATATCGCCGTCTGTCTGGGCGCGCTCGCGATCGCCAACGGCTGGACCGACGGCGAAGAGTGGCTGGAGATCCCCTGGCAGCTCGATATGCTGTTGGCGCTGGCGGGCGTATTCTTCGTC
>CALRZK010000472.1:0-3905 GCA_943372615.1 Bradyrhizobium ivorense
AAATTCCTGCAGTCCGACGCATCGATCGATCTGCTGATCACCGATGTCGGCCTCCCCGGCGGGATGAATGGGCGCCAGATCGCCGAAGCGGCCCGGCGGCTACGGCCGAACCTGCAGATCCTGTTCATTACCGGTTATGCGGAGAATGCCGTGCTCAATCACGGCCATATCGAACATGGAATGGAAGTGCTGACCAAGCCTTTTGCAGTGGACGATCTGGTCCGGAGGGTCAGCCGCCTGCTGCAAAGCGATCAGCAGGATCATCAAGCTTGACGGCGATCAGTGCAGGACGGCGTGGGCAGTCGGCGCTTCTGCGGCGCGCGCGGCGACCAGCTGGGCCTTGAGCTCAGCCAGTTCGGTTTCGAGCTGACGGTTGACCATGATGAGCGCGCCCACAACGCCACGGGTATCGCCGTGGCAGGCGGCAACGAGGTCGTCGATTTCGGAATCGAGTTGGGTCACAAAAAATCTCCTGCCAAACTTTCGGATGGCTTCAAATATCGGGGAGGTCTTGCATCAATATTAAACGATACCGGAGTCCTCATCGGCATTTATGAGCGTGCATGATTACCGGTTAAGGGCCCCTTTCCGGGCTCGCAGAATCCACAGGCGAGTTTCTGCAGTCGGCCAGGCCAGCCGGAAACCGCCCGCGGCTCAGGTTGCCGTAATACTCGATATAAACCAGAGATTTAGATGAACTATCGCGCTGCACAGGCGAGCAACCTCCGTGCCGGGGGTGCCGGCACGGAGGCGAAATAATTCTCTGCTAGCCGAAGCCGGCCACCGCATGCGGGACGTAAGGCGCTTCCAGCGAAGCGATCTCTTCCTTCGTCAATCGGAGCGACAGCGCCGCAACGCCATCGGTCAAATGCGCCGGTTTGGATGCGCCAATGATCGGTGAGGTGATCCCCGGCTTCTGCAGCAACCACGCCATGGCCACCTGCGCCTGCGGCACGCCACGCGCCTTGGCGACAGCCGCGACCTGCTCGACAATCTTGCGATCTGCCTGCTCGGCCTGAACATAAAGCCCCTTGCCGAATTCGTCGGTCTTCTGGCGCTCGCTGGTCTCGTCCCAGGCACGGGTCAGGCGGCCGCGGGCGAGCGGACTCCATGGCATCACGGCGATGCCCTGATCGGCACAGAATGGCAGCATCTCGCGCTCTTCCTCGCGGTTGAGCAGATTGACGTGGTTCTGCATGCTGATGAACTGCGTCCAGCCGTTCAGCCGCGACGTATAGACCGCCTTGGCAAACTGCCACGCATACATGCTGGAGGCGCCGATATAGCGCGCCTTGCCGGCCTTTACGACATCATGCAGCGCTTCCATCGTCTCCTCGATGGGCGTCTTCTTGTCCAAGCGATGGATCTGATAGAGATCGACATAGTCGGTGCCGAGGCGACGCAGACTGTGATCGATCTCGGTCATGATCGCCTTGCGCGACAGGCCAGCACCATTCGGCCCCGGACGCATGCGATTGAAGACTTTGGTGGCAATGACCACGTCATCGCGCTTGGCAAAATCCTTCAGCGCACGGCCGACGATTTCTTCCGACGTGCCATCGGAATAGACATTCGCCGTATCGAAGAAATTGATGCCGAGTTCGATGGCCTGCTTGATCAGCGGCCGGCTGTGCTCCTCGTCCAGGGTCCAGGCATGCGAGCCTCGATCCGAGACGCCGTAGGTCATGCATCCCAGGCACAGTTTTGAGACTTCGAGGCCGGTATTTCCGAATTTGACGTAATCCACTGCGTCACTCCCTGATTGATTATTTGGTCTTCACGAATTCAGCGAAAGCATCCGCATAGTCGGGATGCCATCGCGATAGCGCCGGACGATTCTCGACGATATCGCCGATCGCCCACAACATCCGCCGTTCGTCGAGTGCGCGCGGCACGTCATTGTCCGGACAGAGAATGTAGAAATCACCGGCATCGATCCGCTGCAGCATGAAGGCGACGGTCTGTTCCGGCGTCCATGCGGCGGCCGGCTTCTCCTTGCGATCGCCCGCCGTCAGCCCGGTGAACACGAAGCCTGGGATCAGCAAATGCGCCGTGACCTGGCAGCCTTCGGTACCGCGCAGCTCATGCGATAGTGCCTCCGTATAGGCCTTCACGCCGGCTTTGGAGACATTGTAGGCGGGATTGCCGGGCGGCGTGGTGATCCCCTGCTTGGAGCCGGTATTGATGATCAGGCCCGGCTTCATGCCGGCGATCATGCTGGGCGTAAAAGCCTGGCAGCCATTGACCACGCCCCACAGATTGACGCCGATCAGCCGCTCCCAATTGTCGCGCGGACCGAGCGCCGACGTCGAGACCTGAATGCCGGCATTATTCATCAGTACATCGCAGCCACCGAAACGCTGCTGAACATCGGCGGCCAGTTTCGATATCGCCGAGAGATCGCTGACATCGACATTGGCTGTCATGACGGCGTCACGTCCGGCCGGCGCGACCGCGACGATCTCGCTCGCGGCAGCGCTCAGACGATCGTCGCCGATATCCACGATGCAAATCCGAAGACCGCGCTTTGCGAATTCGATCGCCGCCGCGAGGCCGATGCCCGATGCGCCACCGGTGATGACGGCAACTGAGCCAGTAGACAAAGCGGGATGTGTCATGAAGGTCTCCTGAATGCGCAGCGAGGTCGTTGCCTATAGCATCCATTCTAAGCATCGGATGTCACATCATCGCCAGCGCAGGTCCGCTGCCCGCTTCTGCATGGCTAGGGCTTCTTGCCAAGAAAAACCTCGTTCACGGATTTTATCTGGCCAGTGTCTGACTCGGCATAGCCCGGCAGTTTGGCTAATGCGTCGCGAAACTCCCGCCCACGCAGCACGGCCAGAATCTGTTGCATCGGCTCCTGCTCCAGCAAAGTCTCACGACAGACGAAGTAGTAATCCTCAGTCAGGAGCCGGACGAAATCGAGACCGAACTGCCGGGCTGCGGCTTCCACACCAAACGCTACATCGGCCATGTCACTCGCCACATAGGCGGCGACGGCGGCGTGGGTGAATTCGACCTGCTCATAGCCGTTGACCTGCTCCGGCGCGATCTTGTGCTGATGCAATATCTGATCGAACAGCAGACCCGTGCCGGAATCCCGATCGCGATTGACGAAACGAATGGCGGGATTGACCAGCGCCTCCATCGAGGTGATGCGCAGCGGATTGCCCGGCTTCACCATCAGCCCCATCTCGCGGGTCGCAAAGCCGATCACGCGATGGATACGATTGTCGAGCCAATCCTTGCAGGCATTGACACTCTGCTTGCGCAACTCGCCGCGCGGCAGATGAACGCCAGCGAGGTCGCAGGTGTCATGCGCCAGCGAGACCAATGAAGTTTGATTGCCGACATAGCGGAGATCGATGCCCACGCCGGTCGCTGCATTGAGCATCTCCCGCAATTTCGAAACCGCAAAACCATGGCTCGCATGTACGCGGATGATCGCGGGATGACCGGGCAGGAACTCCTTCAATTCGGTGGCAAGTTCTTGCGCGAGATTTTCAAGCTGCGGGCCGAGTCGCGCTTCCATGCGCTCACCGGCCCAGACCAGCTTTTCACCGAAGGCTGTGAGCCGCGTGCCTTTGCCCTTGCTGCGCTCAACCACCGGCGTGCCGAAGAACGCCGACCAGTCATTCACCAGGCTCCAGGCATGGCGATACGACATGTGGTGACGGCTCGCAGCCACGGTGATCTTGCCGGTCTCGCTGATATCCTTGAGGAAGGAGAGCATCACCGCTGTCGGCTGCCGCGAGCCGACTTTACGAAAACGCCAGACGGTCTCAATGTCGATCCGCATCGCCTCCCCTTGTTTTTGTGCCGAGATATGTTTTCGACTTCATATCTGCGGTCGTTCTTTGTCTCTCGTTATCATATTTACTGCCGATGTCCCTGCTGATCCCATC
>CALRZK010000473.1:0-3898 GCA_943372615.1 Bradyrhizobium ivorense
TTCCGGTTAAGACATTCTTAATGATAGTTAACGGCTTCCCCAGATAACTATTTGTTAAGCCTCAAATATTGGGTTTCGCCAAGGAATCGTGGCGAGTTTTCGTCAAAACCGCGGCGGGATGCCGGATTGTGCACAGAACGTTCCGTTAACCAATTCCGTGTTTGGCTGCCGAAAAGTGCAGTCGGACAGTCCGGCGGCGCGGAATTTGGGCCTATACCAATGTCGCTTCATCTCGAACGGGTTCAATGGATGCCGTCACCGCCGCTGGTTCCCGATGATGGTCCCTTCGACACCGAACACCTCAAGCGCATGACCATGGGCGATGCCAGTCTCGAGCAAGAGGTGCTGGCCATGTTCGCCGCCCAGGCGAGCGAGTTGATCGAGAAAATCGTCAAAATGCCCGCGAATGTCGGGGAGCTGACTCATAAATTGCGCGGCTCGGCCGAGGCGGTCGGCGCATTCCGGATCATCGATGCCGCCGAATGGCTGGAAAACACGATCCGGGACAAGTCCGACAGTGCCGAGGCGCTGATGACCCTGACCGACGCCGTTCTTGAGGCCCGCGAAGAGATCGACGGCATTCTCAAACGCTCGTAATCTCAACCGAATATCCCATCATCCGTTTTTGCAGATGACGGTTTTGCTGCAGGCGCTGGCGCTGGGTAGAGCGACCCGTTATAGGACAGCCGTATCTTCTTTTCGGTAGTGCGAGCATCATGGCCAAAATCAACTTTGTCGATCATTCCGGCGAAACCCGCACCATTGATGCGGATGTCGGCTCTACCGTGATGGAAGTGGCGATCCGTAACTCGATTCCCGGGATCGAGGCCGAATGCGGCGGCGCCTGCGCTTGCGCCACCTGCCATGTCTATGTCGATGACGCCTGGATGGAGCGCGTCGGCGCCCCGACCCCGATGGAAGAGGACATGCTGGATTTCGGCTATGACATCAAGCCGAACTCGCGCCTCTCCTGCCAGATCAAGGTGACCGATGCCCTCGACGGCCTCGTGGTGATCACGCCGGAACGTCAGGCCTAAAAGCCTTTACGCAGCCCTGCTGTTACGCATCATCCAGGGCTGCATTTTCTCGATCACCGCTGGCGGGATCGCTGTCGGCTGGCGGCTGTCGAGGCCGATCATGACCGTCGTCGCCTCTGCCGATGCGATGCATTTGCCTTCGCAGAACACGACCTGCGCAAAGGTCAGCGACGTCCGACCCACTCTCGCGATGCCGGTGCCGAGTTCGATCACATTCGGCCAGTGAAGTTCGGCGCGGAAATGAATGTCGAGCCGCGCCAACACCCAGCTCAGCCCCTCCGGCGTGATCCCGTAAGATGAGTCCTTGGTCAGCATCACCCGGCTGGTCTCGAAATAGCTGGAATAGATCGCGTTGTTGACGTGGTTGTTGGGGTCGAGATCCATGAAGCGCACATTGTCCGTCAGGCGGAACGGATAGTCTTCAAGGATCGGCACAGGCGCGCGGGCAGGGGCATTCACGTCAAAGATCTCCAGCTCATTTGATGTCGTTACAGCGTAGTTGCGGAGCGCAGGCAAGGGCGCTGCGGAGCGGACTACGGACCGATGGAAGCTTGGCGTTAACTAACCTTCGCTACGCTTATTTAACGACGACGAGGTCGCTACCGCCGCTGTGTTGCCGCAAGCTCCGCAAGTCCGCCGCAAGATTTCGGACCGCTTTGGCGCCATCCCGCTACCTTTTCTTGTGGCAGCATTGCGGCAGCAACATATGGAAACCCATGGCGTGATTGGCAATCTTGCAAAAGCCATCAAGCGGGGTCACTCTTTCGTCGCGCAAGATTGATAGTTTGTGCAACTGCGAAGTTGCCGGACGACGAACTGCGAAGGGGATATAGATGATCCAGTTTCGATCCCGCCAGCTTGCCGTGATGGCAGCTGCTGCAACGCTGCTCGCAACGCCGGGTTTCGCCGCCGAACAGGTCGCAGCCGGCTCGGTAGCGGTCGCGCCTACTGCTGCGGGCCCAACCGCGGCTGGTCCAACGGCTGCGGGTCTCTGGCAGAAACTTGAGGACGGCAAGCCGGTCGTCTGGGTGCTGGTCGTCAATCACGGCAGCACCTATGAGGGCGCCATCGCAAAGACTTTCCCGAGCGCTGACGACAAGCCGGGCGACGAGGTTTGCAGCAAGTGTGTCGATGATCGCAAGGGCCAGCCGGTGCTGGGCATCTCCTTCATTCGCGGCATGCAGCAGCAGGGTCTGAAATACGAGAATGGCAACATCCTCGATCCGCGCGACGGCAAGGTCTATAAGGCCAAGATGAGCGTCAGCGCCGATGGCAAAGCGCTTACCGTGCGTGGCTATTGGGGCATCGCTCTGCTTGGCAAGGACGAGACCTGGTATCGCTTGCCGGACTCGCAGATGGCCTCGCTCGATCCGAGCGTGACCGCAAAATATTTCCCGAACCAGACGGTAGCCGCCAAGCAGCCGCCCACGGTGGGAAGCTCGGCAGTGAAGCCGGCGCCGATGCGCAAGGCCAGTGCGGCGCAGCCGACGCAGTCGCAACAGCGCTGACATTAGTATTTGAAAGAGCGGGCAGAGCGTGATCGCGCTCTGCCCGCTCTTTTATTTATGCAGCGGTGCTGCGATGCTCGCGGAATGCCGCTGCAATGGTGCGCAGCGCCTTGCGCGATTGTTGATCCGACAATGTCGAGAGCAGCACGATTTCCGACGAGGGCAGCGGCGGAAGGCCGAACTTCTCGCTGATCTCGATCGTGCCGGGCGGTGCCACCCGGCATGGGAAGACAGTGGTGGCGAGACCTGCCGAGACCGCATTCGCGACCACCGACGATCCGCCGCCCAGAAACACTTCTGTCCACGCAATGCCCGCCGCATCAAGCGCATGGATGGCAATGTCGCGCACGCCGCAGAGCGGGGACAGCGCAGCGAGACGAAGCGGCTCGCCGGTGCGATGCTCGAAATCAGGTGTCGCAAACCAGCCGAAATTTTCCGGCGCAAGGACGTCGCCATCGCGCCGGTCGTCTTCCCGGCGAATGATCGCTGCATCGAGTTCGCCGCGATCGAAACCCTCCAGGAGTTTGGGGGAATTATCGAGACGCACCTCGATGGTCAGCGAGGGATCATGCGCATTGAGCCGCGCCAGCAGCGTCGGCACCTCCGGTCCGACCACATGCGCGGCGATGCCGAGGGTGAAGCGGCGGCGCGTACAGGTCAGCGCCGCCAAGGCGCGATCATGCGCGGCCAGAAAATCGCGTGCAGCATCGACGAACAGCGCCCCTTGCATTGACAGCCGCACAGAGCGCGGCGTGCGCTCGATCAGTTTCTGGCCGAGGCGTTCTTCCAGCCGCTTCAGCTTCACGCTGATCGCGCCCTGAGTCGTGCCCAGTGCATCCGCTGCGCGGGTAAAGCTCTGGAGATCGGCGATGGTCACAAAGGCCTGCACGGCCTCGACATCCAGCGCGCTCATGTCATTTATCCGAATTTGTTGTCTCTGAAATAGTCAATCATCCGATTATCGGATGGTCAACCGCTGCCTATGTTGCGCCCGAAGTTAAGCGAAAGGCGACAACATGCATTCCGATTCCCGACAGGGCACGCTGGCTTTGGCGGCCGTCTGTCTGACATCCCTGATGTTCGGCTTGGAAATTTCCAGCATCCCCGCGATCCTGCCAACGCTGGAGACGGTGCTGCATGCCGACTTCAAGCAGCTGCAATGGGTCATGAATGCCTACACGATCGCGGTCACGACGGTGCTGATGGCCACCGGCGTGCTGGCCGATCGTTACGGCCGCAAGCGCGTCTATATCGGCGCGATTATCGCATTTGCGCTCGCGTCATTGGTCTGCGGTCTGGCACGCGATGCGTCGGTGCTGATCGTCGCCCGTTTTCTGCAGGGCATGAGCGGCG
>CALRZK010000474.1:0-3893 GCA_943372615.1 Bradyrhizobium ivorense
AGGTCCGCCAACGGCGACAGGATGCTGCGGTCGAACTCACCGATCCCAGCATTGCTGAGAACACGCAGCGGCCAGTCCGCATGGGTGAGCGCACCGCGCCCGAGCGAGACGATATCAGCCTCCCCGCGTTCGATCATGCCCGCTGCCGATTTCGGATCATGCAGCGAGCCATTGGCGATCACGGGACGCCCGGAATATGTCTTCGCATAACTCGCGAGACTTTCCCCTTCGGCAAAGGCCGGCTTCCACGCCTCGAACTCGGTGGTGTGGATATAATCGACAGGAAGCTGCCCGAGCGCCGTGAAAATCGCCGCGGCCTCTTCTGCACCGCTCCACTTATGGAGGAAGTCGTTGACCTTGCCTTGCGAGGCACGGACGCCAACCACCATCTCAGAACCGACGACGCCACGCACGGCCTGCACGACTTCCTGCGTCAAGCGCAGCCTGTTCTCGACCTTGCCGCCATAGAGATCATCTCGGTAATTGATCCCCTTGCTGAGGAATTGATCGAGCAGATAGCCATTCGCACCGTGAATCTCGACGCCATCGAAGCCGGCTTCGCGGGCATAGAACGCCGCCCGCACAAAACCTTCCTTGGCGTAAGTGATATCTGACGCGGACATCGCCGCAGGCAGCGGATAATCGCCACTGCCCCGATAAAAGGCCATCTGCTGCCCCTTCGGGCGAACCGCAGACGGACCCACGGTACCTTCACGATGCGGATTGCCTTGCGACAGCGCGCCCGCATGCATCAGTTGCGCGATGATGCGTCCACCGCGCGCATGCACGGCATCGACGACGCCCCGCCATGCATCGCGCTGGAGCGTATCGGTCAGGCCTGGCTGAAACAGATAGCCTTGTGAAAAAGCTTTATCCGTATAGATGCCCTCGGTGACGACGAGACCAAAGCCGCCTGCCGCGAAGGAGGAATAGTAATCCACCATCCGCTCTGTAGGCCGGCCATCGGCTTCGGCGCTGACGCGGGTCATGGGCGCGACGGCCAGCCTGTTCGGGAGCTTCATGCTGCCGATTGCAGATGGCGAGAACAGCTTTGGAAATGCGGGATGCGAGGTCATCTCACTTCTCCCCATTCGCACTGACGACCGCGATCGCTTCGATCTCGATCATGGCAGCGGGGTCGTAGAGCGCCTTGATTTCAGCGATGGTGTCGGCCGGATACGGCGCCGCGAAGAATTTGCGGCGCAACTCCACCACTTCGGCGAAATGGCCCATATCGGTAACGAAGATCGTTACCTTGATGACGTCCTTCAGGCTCGAACCACCAGCTTCCAGCGCCCTGCGGAGATTGGCAAAAGCCTGCTCGCCTTGCGCCCGGAAGCCGCCGCTGACGATCTTGCCGTCATCGCCGGCGCCGGCCTGGCCGGAAATGAAGAGCAGATTGCCAAACTTGATCCCCTGCGACAGCAGGTAGGGCTCGTAATTGTCGGGATTGGTGACCACACGTTCCAGCATCGGAGAATCTCCTGTCTGCGATGAATGAATGAGTTCAACTCATCGATGACAGAGAGGTAGATCGGCCCGGTAAGCTCGACAAACTCCGAATTGTCAGCCATAAGATGAATTAAATTCATCTGAGAATCGCATGCGCCGGTTGCCGCCTTTATCCGCCCTTCGCGCTTTCGAAGCGGCCGCGCGGCATGGCAGTTTCAAACGCGCGGCCAGCGAACTTGCCGTGACCCCGACGGCCATCAGCCATCAGATCCGGTCCCTGGAAGAGCATATCGGCCAGCCCGTTTTCGAACGGCAGATCCGCAAGGTCGTGCTGACGGAAACAGGCGCTCAGCTCTATCCGGTCCTGCGCAACGGCTTCGACGCCTTCGAGACCGTGCTCGAGCGCCTGATGCCGAAGACCAGGCGCCCGCAAGTGACGATCTCGGCAACCACCGCTTTCACAGCCAAGTGGCTGGTCCCGCGAGTGTCCCGTTTTCAGGAACGGCATCCAGACATCGATCTTCAGCTCCATGCATCGGATAGCGCGGTCGACCTCACCGAGAACGGAATCGATCTCGCCATTCGCTACGGGCGCGGCCCCTATCCTGGATTGGCGGCAGAGGTGATGTTTGCGGACAACTTTGCCCCCGTGGTCAATCCGCGGCTGGGCGTGATGACACAGCAGAATCTCGCCAAGACGCCACTGATCCATTTCCAATGGCGGCGCGTCGATCCGCTGAATCCCACGTGGGAAAGCTGGTTCGCGGCATCGGGACTGCCGTGGTCGCCCTCGCATCCGCAGTTGCGTTTCTCCGATGAGAGCCATGCGATCCAGGCGGCTGTTGCAGGCCAAGGCATTGCACTGCTGAGTCTGGCGTTGCTGAGAGACGAACTCGCCGCTGGGCAACTGGTGCAGCCATTCGGCCCAATCATTCCCGGCCACACCTATCATCTCGTGAGGCGGGCTGACCGCGCGCCGCATACAGCCATCGAGATGGTGATGGACTGGCTGCGCACAGAGGCGTGACACGGTGATGAAACGCAACAGGGCGGAGTGCTCCAGCTAAATCCTGGATCACTCCGCCCTGACGGATTTAACGGCGCTCGTTGATCGCGTTAGAGACTGTTACCGCGGCCACGGACCAGGCCGACAACGGCCGAGATCAGGAACAGCACGATGGCGATGAAGAAGATCGCCTTGGCGATTTCGATGGATGCACCGGCGACACCACCGAAGCCGAGAACACCAGCGATCAAAGCGACGACGAGAAACGTTACGACCCAGCTCAGCATGACACGTACCTCAGTTTACGGTTGCTCGATTTAGTCTTGTTGAGGCGACTGTTCACGCCGCGCTCGATGTCATAACAAGCCGTGTGTCAAGTGAAAGTTCCGGGCGAAATACCGTCTGCTATCACGGAATTGAGAGCGCTCAATCGGCCGTAGACATCTTCATCATCACGATCCCCGCCACGATCAAGGCGCCCGCCGCCAGGCGCATCGCATTGGCGGCTTCACCGAGCACGGTGATCCCCACTACGAAGGCGCCGACAGCGCCGATCCCGGTCCAGATCGTATAGGCGGTGCCGAGCGGCAACGTCTTCATCGCGATGGATAACAGCGCGAAGCTCGCGATCATTGCGACGATGGTGATGACGCTCGGGACAAGGATGGTGAAGCCGTCCGACTTCTTCATCGAATAGGCCCAACCGATTTCGAGGATTCCAGCGATGAACAGATAGACCCAGGCCATGATTGGCGCTCCAGTTTGTCAGGCCGTCCTGAATTGACGAGATCCGAAGAGGTCGTCCTCTTCGGTTCGTAGCATTGCGACCTCAGTGGCCGGGATGCAGCGCGTCGTTCAGATACATGCAGGTCAGCATCGTGAAGACGTAAGCCTGAATGAACGCCATAAGGACTTCCAGAGCCGTGATCGCGACCGTCATCATCAACGGCAGGATCGCCGCGGCGATACCGATGGCGCCGATACCGGACAGGCTGACGACGAAGCCCGCAAATACCTTGAGCGTGATATGGCCGCCCAGGATGACCGCGAACAATCGCACGGAATGGCTGACCGGGCGGGACAGATAGGAGATGATCTCGATCGGCACGATGAAGGGCGCAAGCGCCAGCGGCACATCCGCCGGCATGAACAGCCGGAAGAAACGCAACCCGTGTTTTGCGAGCCCATAGATGGTGACGACGGCAAACACCAACGCGGCCAGCGCGAAGGTCACGATGAGATGGCTGGTCACCGTGAAACCATAGGGCAGCATGCCGACGAGATTGGCGAACAGGATGAAGGTGAACAGCGAGAACACCAGCGGAAAGAACCGCAATCCATGCTCGCCGGTAATCTCGCGCAAGGTCTTCAGCACGAATTCATGCTGCAGCTCGACCAGCGACTGCCAGCGGCCTGGAACCAGCGCCCGGTTCCG
>CALRZK010000475.1:0-3889 GCA_943372615.1 Bradyrhizobium ivorense
GAGCTGCTCGCCGACTATCGCACCGCTGTCGGCGAGCAGCGCCGCGTTGCGCTCGCTGGCGGCGCATCGATGGAATTGAATACGCGCACCAGCGTGTCGCTTCAGAATGCAGGTGAGGCCGGCAACGGCATCGAACTGATCGATGGCGAGGCGTTGATCGACACCGGCAGTGCGAGCCCCTTCACGGTGATCGCCGGCAATGGTCGCGTTAGCGCGACCGCCGCGCGCTTCAATGTTCGCCATGATGGCACGACATCCTGCATCACGTGCATTGACGGTGAGATCAATATCCATCGTCTCGGTGCCACGCAGCGACTTCAGGCGCGGCAGCAATACACGTATGGCGGGCGAGGAATTGGCAGCTCTGCGGCAGCAGATCCTGCTGCGGCGACAGCTTGGCAGGATGGCCTGCTTGTGTTCCAGCGTACGCCGCTCGCGACCGTGGTGGATGAGGTCAATCGCTACCGGCCAGGCAAGATCGTGTTGATGAATGCGCGGCTTGGCGAGCGCATGGTCAATGCGCGTTTCCGGGTGCAGAATGTCGATGAGATCATGACACTGGCACAACAGGTTTTTGGCGCCAAGGTGACGTCGCTGCCCGGCGGCCTCGTGATTTTGAGCTGATCTGAAAACTTTCCAAAATCCTAAAAAATCTTTTCGGTCTCTCGCGGCGGCGAACGTCCTTACCGGTCAAGAGGGCGTGGGGCGCAAGGGCGCTGCGTCCTCTCGTCAATGTCGATTGTCCGGAAGGCCTGCCATGTCCATCTCCCGCTCCGCCCAAGGTTTCGCTGCCACGGCACTTCTGCTCGCGGGGTCTAGCTTGCTGGCTTTGACGCTGAACGCACCCAGCGCATCTGCGCGTGCGCTGGGTGGTGGCAGTGGCGGCACGCCTGCACCCGCGGTCGCATCCGAGGCTGCGGCACAGGCTGCGCAGCAGGCGGTGGCGGCGACACGGCAGACACAGGAATCCCTCGCGCGAGCTGCACGCGCCATGCAGGATATCCAGAGCGTTCAGTCGGCGGCCCGTGCAGCGGCGGCGGCCGCGCAGATGTCCATGACGGCGCCTGTGACGGTGCACAATGGTCTCGGGGCAGGCGGCCTGCTACCGAACGCGCCGCAGAATTGGCTCAATGCCAATGCGCCCAGCCAGAGCGTCGATGGCAATGGCCAGACCCAGGTCGGAATCCGCCAAACCGGGGCGCAGGCGATCCTCGACTGGACCAGTTTCAATGTCGGCGCGCGCACCACGCTGACCTTCGATCAGCAGGGCAATGCCGCATGGGTGGCGCTCAATCGCGTCGATCGCACGATGGGACCGAGCCAGATCCTCGGTAACATCAAGGCCGATGGTCAGGTCTATGTCATCAATCAGAGCGGCATCATCTTTGGCGGCAATTCGCAGGTCAATGTCGGCTCGCTGATCGCGTCGACGGCGGTCATCGATCAGGATCAGTTCCTGAATAACGGCATCTATGGCGTGCAGACCGGCCAGACCTATGCGCCAAGCTTCATCGCGGCCGGCGGCAAGGTCGTGGTCGAGGCTGGCGCCTCGATCTCGACGACAGCGCCATCCGGCGGCAAATACGGCGGTGGCTTCGTGCTGATGATCGGCTCGCAAGTCGAGAATGCCGGCTCTATCGCGACGGCCAGGGGCCAGACCATTCTCGCCGCTGGCGATGATTTCGCGCTACGCCGCGGCTTCGGCACCGACACCGCCTCCAATAAGTTCTCGACCATCAATGGCATCGAGATTGCGCCGGTGGTTCGCAACGCGGCCAGCGGTCGCGTCGTCAATACCGGCTATATCCATGCCCAGCAGGGCGACATCACACTGGCCGGCCGCACGCTGCTGCAGGACGGTGTGCTGGTCTCCACCACCTCGGTCAATCAGCGTGGCACCATCCATCTGCTCAACTCCGCAAGCGACGCCGATGGCAGTGTCACACTGACGGGCCGTAGCACCAGCCTGATCCTGCCAGAGCTGGAATCAAGTGACGGCGCATTAAATTCGCAGCGTGACGGCCTGATCGAGAACTCCGGACGCAGCACCACGACAGCCCAGTTCGACAATCTGTCGAAATTCGCCGATCGCCGTGATCGTTCGCGTGTCGAGATTGTGACCGGCGGCATCGCCAGTTTCCAGAACGGCTCTCTCTCCATGGCGCAAGGCGGCGAAGTCGTCGTCAGTGCCGCTAAGCGCGTGTTCGTCGAGAGCGGCTCGGTGGTCGACGTCTCCGGCGTTGCCGGCATGCGGCTGGCGATGTCGGCCAATCAGGTCCTGGTCAATGTTCAGGGCAATGAATTTCGCGACTCGCCGATCAATCGCGATAGCGGTGCGTTGATCAATAAATCGGTGTGGATCGATATCCGCGACCTCACTTATGTGGCAGCCGACGCCAAACTTGGAACGGGTGAGCGCTACTACACCAAAGGCGGTCTGCTCGAGATCGGCGGCTATCTCGCCAATACATCGCACAAGATCGGCGAATGGGCGGCGGTTGGCGGCACCATCACGCTGGGTGGCCCAGAGGTCGTGGCGCAGCAGGGCGCGAAGTTCAACATCTCCGGCGGCTCGGTCAGCTATGATGGCGGCTACATCTATTCGACCAAGCTGATCGGCAGCGACGGCCGCATCTATAGCTTCGACCAGGCATCGGCGAGCATGAAGTTCCTTGGTGCTGCCGGCGGATTCGTGCGCACGCATAACATCAACGGGCAGACCTCGGATCAACTGACGGAAGTCTGGAGTTCGATCTTCGATCGGTCGACCTCGCGGCGCTGGGAGGATGGCTATACGGTTGGCCGCGATGCTGGGCGGCTCAATCTCGCCACGCCGACACCGGTGTTCGAGGCGGAGATCATCGCCGAGGTTGTCAAGGGCGAGCGGCAGACGAGCGTGCGTGCTGCGGGCGTCACCGATGGCTACAAGCAGGTGCAGAATGTAGCGCCGCTCCAGGGCACGCTCGGCCTCGGCCGCTATGACGGCGGCGGGATCGCATTCTATGGCTCGGATGTCCGTTTCGGCGATGTTGCAGCGATCACGGCCGGCATGACGGCTGGCGACGCGTTGCCATCGGCGCGCGTGAACACCGCGTGGTTCGATGCGACCTATGTCAATTCCCTGAAGCTGGGCGGAATCGATTTCGGCACGACGGAGACGATCACTTTCGATCGCGCGATCACGCTTGCCGATGGCGGTCGCATCTCGCTGATGGCGCCGGTGGTGGATTTCAAGGCGGATGTGACTGCGCGCGGTGGCTCGCTCGTGGTGGACAATTACTTTAAAGGCGACGAGGTCGGTGGCCGCGGGCCCGCACGCGTGCTGCTCAAGGACGGCAAGGCCGCGATCACCGTCCATGACGGCGTGACGCTCGATTTGAGCGGCCAGTGGGTGAATGCGGCGACTGCGCCTGCCGACATCGCCGGCCAGGCTCATATCAATGGCGGCGCGGTCTCGCTGAAATCGACCCATGCCGTGACCCTCAAGACGGGCAGCACGATCGACGTGTCGTCGGGCGGCGCGGTGCTGGCCAATGGCAAATTCAAGGGCGGCAAGGGTGGCGATGTCACGCTGATCGCCGATCAGGCGGTGTTGAGCACCGTGGCAGACGGATTGCTGACCCTGGATGGTGACGTGCGTGCCTATGGCGTCGCTGGCGGCGGCACGTTGAAGGTGGAGTCGGGGACGGCGATCGCCATCGGCGGCAAGGTGCTCAAGACGGACGGTGTACTCGGCGCCGGCGAGAAGTCGCCGGCCGATCTGGTGCTGTTGCAGGATTATCTGGTGAAGGCCGGCGAGATTCTGCCGGCCGACTATATCTTTCAGTCCGCGGTCTTCCACGGCGGCGACCGGCTGAGCGTCAATGTCTCCGACGGAACGATCCCATAC
>CALRZK010000476.1:0-3888 GCA_943372615.1 Bradyrhizobium ivorense
TGCGGTTCAGATTGGTCAGGATGGTGTAGAGCCAGCTGCGCAGATCGCCGCCGATGAAGAGCTTTTCGGAGCGCAGTGCGCGCACCAGCGTGTCCTGCACCAGGTCATCGGCAATGTCGGCGTCGCGGGCCAGCGCGCGGGCATAACGCCGCAACGCGGGAATCATGCTTTCCACGCCCTCGCGGAATGCGTTCATGAGGCTGTCGCCATAGGTTGAGATCCGGGTCGGGGTCCATCGGTATGTCGAGGCGGCCACAATTGCCGCACCCATCATAACACCTTGTCCGGGCATCTATTCCGGCGTTGGGCGAGAGGGTAAACGGCGGTGCGAAAGGCACTTTGGGGCTATACCCTGCGGCAGTGCTGGTGTACCCCAAAGGCCGGATTTTGGGCTGGGTGCAAGGCGCCGGCCGGTAGCTAAAATGGAGGCGATATGAGCGAAGTGTCAGGCCTGATGAAGGGCAAGCGTGGTGTCATTCTGGGCGTCGCCAACAACCGCTCTATCGCCTGGGGCATCGCCAAGGCGTGCCAGGCCCAGGGCGCAGAAATCGCGCTGACCTATCAGGGCGATGCGCTGAAGAAGCGCGTCGAGCCGCTGGCCGCCGAACTCGGCGCCGAATTGCTCGGCCATTGCGACGTCACCGATCCCGCCACCATCGATGCGGTGTTCGATCGCCTGAAGGAAAAGTGGGGCAAGATCGATTTCGTTGTCCACGCCATCGCCTTCTCGGACAAGAACGAACTCGAAGGCCGCTATGTGGACACGAGCGCGGAGAACTTCAGCAAGAGCATGCTGATCTCCTGCTACTCGCTGACTGCCATCGCGCAGCGCGCTGAAAAGCTGATGACCGAAGGCGGCTCCATCGTCACGCTGTCCTATTACGGCGCCGAGAAGTGGATGCCGAACTACAATGTCATGGGCGTCGCCAAGGCCGCGCTGGAAGCCAGCGTGCGCTATCTCGCCGCCGATTTGGGCGAGAAGGGCATCCGCGTCAATGCGATCTCGGCCGGCCCGATCAAGACGCTGGCTTTCGCTGGTATCGCGGACTCGCGCTACCTGCTGAAGTACAACGAAGTGAACGCGCCGCTGCGCAAGAACGTCTCCATCGACGAAGTCGGCCAGAGCTCGATGTATTTCCTGTCGGATCTCTCCAGCGGCGTCACCGGCGAAGTGCATCATGTCGATGCCGGCTATCACGTGCTCGGCACCAAGGTGCCTGATGCACCGGATATCCGCATGGGCAGCGGAGAGTAAGCGCAGCCCTCTCCACGTCATTGCGAGCGCAGCGAAGCAATCCAGAAGGCCAAAGACTGGATTGCTTCGTCGCTGCGCTCCTCGCAATGACGACCTGAAATACCGAGCTTCATCCCATGCCAAAGCCCACCATCTATTACATCCGCCACGGCCAGACGGAGTGGAATGCCCTGGGCCGTTTCCAGGGCTCCAAGGACATTCCGCTCAACGATCTCGGCCGCGAACAGGCAACGCATGCCGGCGGCGTACTGAAGGATCTCTTGGCGCGCCACAATCGCACCCATCGCGATGTGTCATTTGTCGCCAGCCCGCTCGGCCGCGCGCGCAACACCATGGAATTGGTGCGCACGGAGCTTGCCATTCCCGTGGGCGATTACGCGCTCGACGACCGTCTGCGCGAGATCGGATATGGTGACTGGGAAGGCTTTACGTTGCCGCAACAGCAGGCCGACCAACCTGAGCTTTACGCCGCACGCCTGACCCAGAAATGGACGCTGCCGGCGCCTGGCGGCGAAAGCTATGTGCAGGTCGAGGAGCGCGTCCGCGCCTGGGCATCGGAGCTGACCGGCGATGTCGTCGCGGTCGCTCATGGCGGCACTTGCCGTGCGCTGATGGTGGCGCTGGGTCTGGATACGCCTGACGGCGTGGCAGAATTGCCGATCCAGCAGGGCGCGGTCTATGTGTTCGGCGCAGATGGGCTGGAGAAGTTCGCGTAAGGCTCCCGCACTCTCTCATGTCGTCCCCGCGAAAGCGGGGACCCATAACCTCGGAAGCCGTGTGACGGCATAGCCTTTCGGCACGGCGACCACCAAGTCGGTGGCGATAATGGATCCCCGCTTGCGCGGGGACGACAGGTGATAGGTCGTCATTTGACCCGTCGTATCTGTCACGTTACGAAGCTTACCGATTTTAGGTAATCCGCGTCAGGCTTCCCCATGTCCCACAACACCTTCGGCCATATGTTCCGCGTGACCACCTTCGGCGAAAGCCATGGCGTGGCGATCGGCTGCGTGGTCGATGGGTGCCCGCCGATGATTCCGCTGGAAGCGGCCGAGATCCAGCTCGACCTCGATCGTCGCCGTCCCGGCCAGTCGCGCTTCACCACGCAGCGGCAGGAGCCCGATGCGGTCAAGATCCTGTCCGGTGTGATGCCGCACCCGCAGACGGGCGTGCAGGTGACGACAGGTACGCCGATCGCGCTGCTGATCGAGAACACCGACCAGCGCTCCAAGGACTATTCGGACATCAAGGACAAATTCCGTCCCGGCCATGCCGACTTCACCTATGAAGCGAAATACGGCCTGCGCGATTATCGCGGCGGTGGCCGATCGTCCGCGCGCGAAACGGCGACCCGCGTTGCCGCCGGTGCGATTGCGCGAAAAGTGCTGCCGGGCGTGAATGTCCGCGCTGCGTTGGTGCAGATGGGGCCGCACAAGATCGACCGGGCCAACTGGAATTGGGACGAGGTCGGCAACAATCCGTTCTTCTGCCCGGATGCGGAGAAGGCGGCCTTCTATGCCGACTATCTCGACGGCATCCGCAAATCCGGCTCCTCTATCGGCGCCGTGATCGAGGTGGTGGCGGACGGCGTGCCTGCAGGTTTGGGTGCGCCGATCTATGGCAAGCTCGATAGCGACATTGCGTCGGCGCTGATGAGCATCAATGCCGTGAAGGGCGTCGAGATCGGCGACGGTTTTGATGCAGCCGCGCTCACGGGCGAGGAAAATGCCGACGAGATGCGGATGGGCAATAACGGCCCGACTTTCCTGTCCAACCATGCCGGCGGCATTCTCGGCGGCATTTCCACGGGGCAGTCGATTATCGCGCGTTTCGCGGTCAAGCCCACGTCGTCGATCTTGTCGCCGCGCCAGACCGTGGATCGGACCGGCGCTGACACCGACATCCTCACCAAGGGCCGCCACGATCCCTGCGTCGGCATCCGTGCGGTGCCGGTGGCCGAAGCCATGGTGGCCTGCGTGATCGCCGATCACTTCATTAGGCATCGCGGGCAAGTCGGCTAGTCGCTTCCGTCGTGACCGCGTCTGCGGTTGTGCTAAGCTGCACCCGCAATGGACACCTCGCAGCTCAATAATCTCATCAACTGGCTCGCTGACGGCGCGCGTTCGCACGTCGAGACTGAACGGTTCATGACCGAAACCTGCGAGCGGATGGTCGCCGCAGGCATTCCGCTGTTCCGCGTCGGTGTGTTCGTCAGCACGCTGCATCCGAGCCTGATGGGGCGCGGCTTCATCTGGCGCGCCGGCGCAGGCGTCACTCTGGGCTCGATGGCTCATGGTGAGGACGAGGGCGACGAGTTCCTGCTCAGTCCGCTGTTTCGTGTCTTCAACGAGGGCATTGAGGTGCGCCATCGCATTGGTGGCATCGAGACCAGCAATGTCCCGTTCCTGACAGATATGCGGACCGAGGGCAGCACTGACTATGTCGCGCTGCCGCTGCATATGTCCGGCGGCGATATCCAGGCATCGAGCTGGACCACGCGCGATCCCAACGGCTTCTCCGACGAACAACTCGTCGGCTTGCGCCGCATGATGCCGGCGCTGACCCGCATGATCGAGATTCACTTGCTGCGCCATATGGGCGCCGGCCTGCTCGACAATTACGTTGGCGCCCGC
>CALRZK010000477.1:0-3887 GCA_943372615.1 Bradyrhizobium ivorense
GATGCTCACGTCTATAGATGTCCGGATTGCGGCCTCCGACGGGAGGTGACTCGGGACACGCGCTTCGCAAGCGACGAGGAGCGGTAGCGCCTCGTCCGGCTCCGACTTGACGCAACCCGGGCTTCACCTCGCCTTTCTGTCGGTGGCGGTGGTCCGCGCGGCTTGAGCCTTGCAGTCCGTGCATTCGGAGCGCTGCACCTCGTAGCCGGTGCGCCACGGATGTGGCCCCGCCCGATAGACGAGCATCTCGCCTCCGCACTTCTTGCAGACCTCCGTCATCGCCTGCCCACCCGTCGTGGGCGTTCGGCCTGATCCCGCCGCAGGGCGGCCACGCACGGACGCCCTGCCGACATCGCCGCGGGCACAAACACGACTCTCAACTCTCGCCCTCTGCCCGCAAGACTTCGGCGAGCCGCGGCCGCTTGCGGCACAGATAGGTGGTGCGGCGCTGATTGTGACCGATGTTGCGAGCCATCCGTTCGCAGGTGAAGCCGGCGCGGTCGAGCACCAGTCGGATCTCTGCCTCGTCGTAGGTCGTCAGACCGAGCTCCTGCCTCAGCTTGCGATAGGGCGAGATGGCGGTCTTCGCCAGGCCGATCACCGCGGCTCCGAAGAACCGCTCTTTTCTTGCGAGGCTCAGGAGCGCGTAGGCGTCAGAGACGGCACCGCCTTCTCCGGAGACGATGTCGCCGAGCACCAGCTTGCCGTCCGCCTTGAGGAGACGATCGAAGCTGGCCAAGGTCTCCCGCATCTCGTCCGCCGCCAGGTACTGGGCCACGGAATGCATGACGACGACGTCAAACGAGGCGTCCGGAAAGAGGCCGAGCTCCTCCGGGGCCAGCACCATGATCTTCGGGTGATTGGGAAACCGCCCCTGAAGCTCTTCCCGCACCGAGGATGCGGCATCGCAGAGAATGAGCTGAGCGGCCTTGTCCATCATCTCATGGACCGCGAAATTCTTGCCGCACCCAAAATCCAAGACGGCGCTGCCCTCGGGCAGGTACGCGGCGATATCGCGGGTGACGAGTTGGTCGTGGACGATCTTGTGCCGTTGGTTCACGTAGATGTGGTGGTCGGTGTTCCAGAAGCCGACCCAATCGAGCTTTTGCAAGCGATGTTCCTTTGAGCGATCGTCACCTCCCGACGTTGCGGCGAGGTCGATGCGGTCCGAATGACGAGACGGAAGCTCTGCCGTCGCCGCTGCGCGCACATGGGCGCGCTTGTCGGCGGCTCCCGAAAAGATCGGGACCGGCAGCCTTCATGAATGGTCGGAACGCTGGGGCATCCGCTCCAGCGGCACCATCACGCGCGCAGGAAAGGTCTCGGAGGACGCTCGAAGGAAGACATCGTGCCGCTGGATGCCGCGCTCACGACCGTCATCGCCGTCGAGAGCGGCGGCGCCGACGGAAGAACGGGCGTCGATGGGGGTAAATGTGATGCGACATGCGAATGATCGGCAGGATCGTGACGATCCGCCTGGCCGACATCGTGCCGGCTGTCAGACGCGATCATCACGACGACCTGTTGATCACCGTCCGGACCAGCGGAGATCAGGGCTTGACGCTCGCCTTGAATCGCGGTCAGGCCATGGTGCGAGTGGCTTTCGCTCCCGATGGGCGGACGCTGCAGACCGACGATCATCGCGAAGATAAGCGCGATGCGGAGCCATATTTGCAAAGTCGTAATTGACATCGAGTGGCGCAGTGTCCCGTTGGCCGTCGCCGACCAGTGAAGCATATGCGCGGCCAAATAGTGGCGCAACGCCTCGTATCTCATCGTTCACCGTCTTGATGCGAGATGACCTTGGCGGCGCGGTCGCCCGACTTCGCCTCTCGACGACGACGATCCGCCAAAATCTGGCGGCGTCGATGGTCGGTCATCTTGCGCCAGGAACGGATCTCCTCCGTCGTCCGCCAGCATCCCACGCACATGTCCTTGCGCCGGTCGAATTTGCAGACATCCACGCACGGGGATTCGATTGCCATCTTCGGAACCTGTAGTCGTCTACACGCGACCGTCGAGATAGGAACGTACCGCATCGATAGGGGGACGGCATACGGGAGCAGCTTCGTCAGCAACCTGTTCTGCTGACCTGCGCTTTAGCCAAACGTCAAGCGAAATCCCAATCGCCCACTGAGGGTCGCTTTGTACACGCTTCACTAGGGCTGGCAGCGCCGTGGTAGTGCAGCTTTTCACCCGCGACACCATGGCTGGTGGGACTTGGGCATTCATGAGCCGTTGCGATACCTCGGCCTGTAGCGGATCGAGGACAAATAATCGAACGAGAAGATGGATGACGGAATCGAGCATTTTTCTCAGATATCGGACTCACAGAACGCGATCCGACATCACGAGAGCTTCCGATCAATACTCACGCCAGAGGGGCCCGGACCATCCTCAACTTGCTAAATAGGAGTCAAATTGCCGTCCGTCAAATGAAGGATCGATGATGGTTCGCGACATGATTGCTGGTATACATGCAGCGCACGGCAAATAGGGACGTTACACGGGAGCGACTGATATGCTGACGATCACGCCGCAGGACCAGAAACAGACGCTACTCGCTTAAGTCTATGTAAGTCAGGCAACGTGACTTGATGAAACACGGCCTATCGACCAGCAAGCCGCTCATGCAAATTGTTCTTTTTCAACGAAGCGGCTCCATCAATCTCCTGAACCTCAACAGTAAGACCTAAGCCGCGCTGCTGGTAGATGTGTGTGGTCTGCTTGTCGAGAGCTTCCATCAACTGCTCGGCCACCCGCTTCCGTGTCTCGGCATCGCGCCCCTGCCCAATTCGAGCAAGCACTGCAATAAACGCATGATTAACATCTCCGTCGGCTATCCGATACACGTCGCGCCGTTCCGCCCGAGTACGAAGACCTCCAATAGGAAAAACCCCGGTTTCGAGTGCAGTCCGATGCAATTCACCGACGAGCCGGGCGATGTGCAGATCGGCATCAAGATTTGCTGAATATTCGATGATGATATGGGGCATCATCTTAGTCCTTCTTTGCCGGGGGCTTTAGTTGAGGCTGTGCCGCTACGATCTCAGTCGGTCCTGTATCTCGTTGAAACCGTCACGAAACTGTTGGGCACGGAGAAAGGCAAGCGAGACACCATCGCGCCGAAGGCGCTTACCGAAAAACTACAAAAGCAACTTTCCTGGGTTCATGAGACTATTCGGGTCGAAAGTCGCTTTAAGGGCGCGCATCATGTCGTATTCGACATCGCTCTTCCGATTGAACAATTCTGCGGCCCGCAACTGCCCGATACCATGCTCTGCGCTGATCGAGCCGCCAAACCGCGCCACGATATCATGGACGATTTCATTGATGCGTGCGCGATGTGGAGCAAGCTCCTCGGTTGACCAGCCGAGCGGTGCAATCGGATTGTAGTGGAGGTTCCCATCGCCCACATGGCCGAACGCGAAATGGCGAATGCCCGGCACGGCGGCTGCAAGCGCAGCGTCAGCTTCGGCAATGAATGCCGGCACGGACGAGACAGGCACGGAAATATCGTGTTTGACGCCTGGACCTGCGGCCTTTTGCGCTTCGGCCTTCCACTCACGTAACTCCCACATGGCAGCACGCTGCGCAGCCGACTGCGCAACCGCCGCGTCGGTGACCAGGCCTTCCTCTAGCCCCGCCGCAAGCAATTCCTCGAGATCGGTCGTCAATCCACCGGCAGCCCCCTGACCGGCCAGTTCGATGAGCAGATACCACTGATGAACGTTCTCGATCGGCATGCGCAGCGACGGCTGCACCGCAAGCGTCAGATCGACGGCCTCCCGCCGCATGAGTTCGAATGCCGTGACATCGTCACCGACGCGGCTTCGCGCCAGCGAGAGCAGCTTGAGCGCCGAGGATGGATCCGGGATCGACAGGAA